>JAOUGQ010000207.1 GCA_029865515.1 Nitrospirota bacterium | reverse complement strand
GTTTTTCACCATGACTTCTTCATTTTCCTCTTGCAATTCTTCAGCAACTCAGGATCAATACACGGCTTTTTTCTTCTCATGGTAATTTCATTTGACTTCACTCGAGGTGCTCATTAGAATTTTTTCAGAAGGACTGCATGAGTGCCAGCACAATTCGTTCATCTCCATCTTCACACCCAGTATAGCCTCCTCGACGGGGCCAACCAACTGACACCCCTGTTCCAACAGGTGAAGAATTTTGGCATGCCCGCCGTGGCAATGACCGATCATGGCAATCTCTTTGGCGCTATTGATTTTTATCAAAAAGCCAAAGCCCATGACGTCAAACCGATTATTGGCTGTGAAGCCTATATGGCTCCAGGCAGCCGCAGCCAGCGGGCTGGACATCTTGCCCATAACGAGTATTTTCATCTGATTCTTCTGGCCACCAACCAGGTCGGCTATCACAACCTCATTAAACTCTCCAGCAAGGCCTACCTGGAGGGGTTTTATTACAAACCCCGCATGGATAAGGAACTCCTTCAAGAACATCAGGAAGGTCTCATTGCCCTGTCCGGGTGTTTGAGCGGGGAAGTCCCCCAACTCATCAACCAGCAGGATATAGAAGGGGCTCTCCGGGTGGCAGATGAATACCGGTCTATTTTTGGAAAGGACCGGTATTACCTGGAAGTACAGGCCAACGGCTTGGATCATCAACAGGTCGCCAATCGGGGGTTACTGGAGATTCATCAGAAGCTTGGCATTCCGTTGGTTGGCACCAACGATTGTCATTATCTCAATAAACGTGATGCGCGCCCGCATGAAATCATGCTGTGTCTGCAGACAGGAAAAACCCTCAAAGATCCCAACCGGATGAAGTTCGACACGGATCAGCTCTATGTGAAAAACACGGAAGAAATGATCGCGGAGTTTGCCGAGTTTCCCCGCGCGGTCTTGAATACCACCCAGGTGGCCGAGCAGTGCGATCTTCACTTGGAATTCGGCACATCCTATCTGCCGGATTATCAGGTGCCTGAAGGTCAAACTCATAACTCGTACCTTCAATATCTTTCGGAAGAAGGCCTTCGAGCACGTTTGCAAGAACGGCCTACCTCTATTCCTTCCGAGGCCTACCAGCAACGGTTACATACCGAACTCGCCGTGCTGAATTCCATGGGTTATGCCGGCTACTTCCTGGTCGTGTGGGATATTATTAATTTCGCCCGGTCCCGCAGGATTCCGGTCGGTCCCGGTCGGGGATCTGCCGCCGGCAGCCTGGTCGCCTATGCCCTGCGGATTACCGACCTTGATCCCCTCGCCTACAATCTGCTCTTCGAACGGTTTCTCAATCCCGAACGGGTCACCATGCCGGATATCGACATGGACTTCTGCATGGACCGTCGTGGGGAAGTCATTAACTATGTCATTGAGAAATACGGAGAAGAGCATGTGTGCCAGATCATTACCTTTGGGACACTTGGCGCCAAAGCCGCCATCCGGGATGTCGGAAGAGTGATGGATTTTCCCTATGCTGAAGTCGACCGGGTTGCCAAACTGGTTCCGACACAGCTCAACATCACCCTCCAGGATGCCCTAAAACAGGAACCACGCCTGCAGGAACTCGTCGATCAAGATGTCAAAATGAAGGAACTCATGGACACGGCCATGGCCCTGGAAGGGTTAGCGAGGCATGCCTCGACCCATGCTGCCGGGGTGGTCATCTCGCAAAAGCCACTCATGGATCATGTGCCCTTGTACAAAACCAGTAACGACGAAATCGTGACCCAATATACGATGACGGACCTGGAAAAAGTCGGCTTGGTGAAATTCGATTTTCTCGGGCTCAAAACTTTGACGATGATTCATGACGCGGTCGGGATGGTCAATGCCAATCACCCGGGCGAGCCTCCATTCGACATCAACAATCTTCTGTTGAATGATCCCCTGACGTTTGAAATGCTCAGCTCCGGGAAAACGGCCGGAATTTTTCAACTGGAAAGTTCCGGCATGCGGAACTTACTAGTCAAAATCAAACCGGAAACCTTTGAAGACTTGATCGCCATCTTAGCGCTCTATCGCCCAGGCCCGTTAGAGAGCGGGATGGTGGACGATTTCATTAAACGAAAACGCGATGCCTCCCAAATTGTCTATGACCCCCCGCAATTAGAGCCCATCCTTAAAGAAACCTACGGGGTGATCGTGTACCAGGAGCAGGTCATGGCTATTGCGAATCAGCTCGCAGGTTTTTCACTGGGACAAGCCGACCTGCTTCGCCGGGCAATGGGCAAGAAAAAGCATGATGAAATGGCCAAACAAAAGGAATTGTTTGTCTCGGGGGCCAAAGGGAAGGGAATCCCGGAAAAACTGTCCGAAAAATTGTTTGACCAAATGGCCTTTTTCGCGGGGTACGGATTCAACAAGTCCCACTCCGCGGCGTACGCAGTGGTGACCTACCAAACAGCCTACCTGAAGACGCATTATCCTACGGAATTTATGGCCGCCTTGTTGACGTCTGAAATGGGAAATACCGACAAAATGGTGGGCTATTTTACGGAATGCCGGGAATTGGGGCTAAAAATTCTGCCGCCCGACGCGAACCAGAGTTTGAAAAATTTCAGTGTGGTGCCTGAAGGCATCCGGTTTGGACTCGTGGCGATTAAAAACGTGGGCGGAAACGCCGTGGACGTGATTTTAGAATCACGAAACACCGAAGGCCCTTTTGCCTCCTTTATTGATTTTTGTTGCCGCATTGATTCGCAGAAGGTCAACAAACGAGTCCTGGAAGGGCTCATTAAAGTCGGAGCCTTTGATTCCATGGGCATTGCTCGCGCCAGTTTATTTCAGGTCCTGGATGAAGCCCTGGATCATGCCGCCACGATTCAACGCAACAAACGGGAAGGCCAAACCAGTCTGTTCGAAATGCTGGCTCCGGAACCCTCCGCACCAAAGAAAGAAGGATTCGGATTCGTCATTCCACAGGTTCCCGAATGGTCTCAAAATGAATTATTGAAATATGAGCGGGAACTCACCGGATTTTATATTACCGCGCATCCCCTCAACCGTCACAGTGTCGCGATCAAACATTTTTCCACCTGCTCCACCCAGACCATTCGAGACGTCGGCGACGGACGGGAGGTCAAAGTCTGCGGGGTCATTTCCGGCCTTAAGATTACGACCACGAAAAAAGGGAACAGGATGGCCTACGCCCAGTTGGAAGATTTACACGGAACCGTCGAGGCCATTATTTTCCCAGAAACCTTTAAAAATCATGAAGGGTTATTAGGTCCGGAATCCGTCGTCCGGATCACCGGAACCGTGGACCTGATGGATAACGGGGCCCGCCTCAAGGCGACCAAAGTGGAATCCCTCCCCCAATTAGAAAACGAAACGGTCAAGCATGTGACCCTCCAGGTCCACGAACAGGACGTTCTCCCTCATAATCTGTTAGACTTAAAAAATATATTCGATCGCCACCGCGGCCCGACCCCTATTTCGTTGGCGTTTCACTTGTATCCCAACCTGACGGCCAGCGTGTCCGGGTTATCGGATGTCGGTATCGCCCCGTCCCCTGAATTTTTAGAAGAAGTGGAACATCTCCTCGGAACATCCACGGTCACCTTCCAATAATTGACCTCTACCAAGGAGCCTGCCCGTGCGTGAATATCTGGACTTTGAAAAACCCCTGAAGGAACTTGAGGAACGCATTGCCAAGTTGGTGAAATCCAAATCCAAAAAGGTCTCGGTCCAGGAAGCTATCGTTAAATCGACCGAACAACTGGCCAACCTGGAGCGTGAGCTATTCGCCGACCTCACTCCCTGGCAACACAGCCAGATCGCCAGGCACCCTCAGCGCCCCTCGATCTCAGATTATCTGGAGCACCTGACTGAAGATTTCGTGGAACTGCATGGCGATCGTCTGTTCGGCGACGACCGGGCCATTATCGGGGGATTTGCCACATGGAAGGGTCGCTCCATCATGGCCATGGGGCACGAAAAAGGAAAATCCTTGAAAGAACGCATGCGCCGGAATTTCGGCATGGCCAAACCCGAGGGCTACCGAAAAGCGTTGCGTCTCATGAAGTTGGCGGAACGATTCAAACGCCCGATCATCACCTTTATCGATACCCCAGGAGCCTATCCCGGCGTGGATGCCGAACAGCGGGGACAAGCCGAAGCCATTGCTAGAAATTTACTGGAAATGTCCAGATTGCAGGTGCCGATTATCGCTGTGGTCACGGGAGAAGGAGGGAGTGGGGGAGCACTGGCCTTAGGAGTGGCTGATCGGGTCCTGATGCTCGAGCATGCAATTTATTCAGTGATTTCTCCTGAGGGCTGTGCGGCAATTCTGTGGGGAGACGCCTCAAAATCAGCCGATGCGGCCACAGCCTTGCGAATGACGGCACCGGAATTACAGAAACTGCATATCATCGAAGAGGTCATACCCGAGCCCATGGGAGGCGCCCATCGAGACGTGAAAACCATGGCCGACCGTTTATCAACTGCGCTCGACACCCATTTTTTGCAATTGCAACAATTGTCAACTGCGACACTTCTGAAACAACGGGAGGCCAAATATCGGAGCCTGGGTGCCTTTGGCCCTGCCCAAGCGGCGGCAAAACAGGTTAAAACGGTCAACTCGTGACCCGTATGAATTTCTAGACGCTTTACGGGCTATCGATACACCTACAATAAAAATTTCCTCAGACTTTTTCGTGCGCTCTCGATGCCAATGTTCACATCCCCCCATTAGGTATTACGAAGTCCTCCATTCGAAGCCCTCTTATTTTGTGGCCTCCAACAACCGACATCATTCACTGAGAACTATAGTCTCAGGGGATAATACTCCTGCCGATGAAGGATTACCCCGAATTCGTGAGACGGGGACACAGACACACTGGGGAGCATCAGGATGTCGGCTTTGAAGATGAAGGAGGATTCAATTTGTCAGACGGAGGATCCCACTGCTGGAGCCGCTCTACCAATGGGCGGGCTTCGGGAGTCGACTCGCGGGTCGGGTCGCTGGGTGAATGCTCCCAGGTTAATTTAACGAACCCATGTTCCTCAAAGGTTTGCCGGATGACATGGACCAGGGCTTCCAAAGTGGTTTCATCACTATGCATCAGATCCAGGACCCGCTCTTTTTTACTAACCGGCGGGGGACTTTCATGCAACAAGGCCCAACACCGATTAAAGACGGTCTCTCTCACAGAGACCGGGGCATTCAAGGTCTCAAGATCCGAGGTACACAACGCGATCACCATGAGCACAAACTGGAGATCGGGTAAGTCGGGATTACAGAGATCTAATTGTTGCATGGTCGAATGGTACCTCTGATCCCACAAGACTGACAAGCATATGAGCCAGCACCTTGATCAAGAAGCCTTTGCCAAATTAGTGGACCGAATCGGGCGTGATCATGCGGGACAACGCATGGAAATGCAGGCCCATTATTCGGCCTTCCTGTTAAAAGGGTATCACCTCCATATCCACATGGAGGAATTTCCCGCCATCGCCTGGCTCATCAAAACCCTCTTGAAAACCACCGGCATTTGGCCGGTGGCCGTCAACAAT
>JAOUGQ010000206.1 GCA_029865515.1 Nitrospirota bacterium | reverse complement strand
TCAGAGCAATGTATGGGTTGCAGGGGTTGCAGGCCTGGTCGCGGGAACGATGTCGATGGCTGCCGGTGAATATATGTCTGTCCATTCACAGACAGACACCGAACAGACCGCCCTTGCACTCGCGCACACGGAACTCCTATTAGACCTTTCAGGTGAGCACGCGGTCGGAGCGCTCTTTGGAGCCACATCGTGAATAGGCAAAACCATTCCGACCTCCACAAGGGTCGCGGATCGTGGATAGCGCCAACAGGGGATTCCGGAAAGGAGCCATGATGACGGATATAGACGAGAGGCGACATCGCGCGATCTTGCAACGCATAGCCCGCCGGGCCATGCAAGAAAGAGGGTTGCTTCCCGATTTTTCCCGCGAAGTCATCGACGAACTTGAGGGAATCTCCTGGCCTGCAACGGGAGATGCCATTTCGACGCGTGATCTCACAGACCTTCCCTGGTGTTCCATCGACAACGATGATTCCCTCGATCTGGACCAGCTGACGGTTGCCGAACCCCTGCCGGACGGGTCGGTCAAGGTCCTGGTCGCGATCGCCGACGTCGACGCGCTCGTCAGGAAGGAATCAGCCATTGACGATCATGCGCGGCACAACACCACCTCGGTCTATACCATCGCGGAGACGTTTTCGATGCTGCCAGAAAAGCTCTCCACAGATCTGACCTCTCTCAATTTTCAATCAGACCGCCAGGCTATCGTCATTGAAATGGTTTTCGCCCTCGATGGATTGCTTCAACGTTCTGCCCTCTATCACGCGACAGTTCGCAATCAAGCCAAGCTTGCTTACAACAGTGTTGCGGCCTGGTTGCAGGGTCAGGGCTCCATGCCCTCAGCGATTGCCTCGGTCAACGGTCTCGACGAGAACCTTCGGCTCCAGGACCGCATGGCCCAGAATCTTAAATCGCTCAGGCACCTTCACGGCGCCCTTGATCTTGAAACCATAGAAGCGCGTCCCATTTTTGACCAGGATGCACTCAAGGCGTTGGAACGGGACACACCAAACAGGGCCAAGGACATTATTGAGGACTTCATGATCGCGGCCAATGGCGTGACGGTCCGCTTCCTTACCACCAACCGTTTCCCGTCTCTCCGTCGGGTCCTTCGCTCACCTGAACGGTGGCAACGGATTGTGGACTTTGCCTCATGGCGTGGTGAATCACTCCCGCCGGAACCCGACTCCCGTGCCTTGGAGAAGTTTCTTCTCAAACAGAAACACGCCGACCCGATAGGATTTCCCGACTTGTCCCTCACCATCATTAAACTCATAGGGAGGGGCGAGTATGTCCTGAACCTGCCGGGAAAGACTCCTCCAGGTCACTTTGGACTGGCGGTGAAAGCCTATACCCATTCAACGGCTCCCAACCGGCGTTTCCCCGATTTGATCACCCAGCGATTGATCAAGGCAGTCTTATCAGGCGATCCGGTTCCTTATCGAGAAGCAGAACTTCGGGCTCTGGCTGCCCATTGTACCGAAAAGGAAAACGATGCCGAGAAAGTCGAACGCCGCCTCCAGAAATCCGCCGCCGCGTTGTTACTGGAATCACAGATCGGACAACGGTTCGACGCCATTGTCACAGGCGCCTCCAACAAGGGAACCTGGGTTCGTCTGTTGCCACTGCCGGTCGAAGGGAAACTGGTGTCCGGATGTCGCGGCCTCGACGTCGGCGATCGCGTGCAGGTCGATCTCATTGGAACGGATGTGGAGCGAGGCTTCATCGACTTTGCCAAGGCTGGACCCTAACGGTTCATCGATCACCAATAAACTTCCTGATATAGTGAGCCGACGAATGACCGTCAGGGGTTTTTACCGACAACCGGTCCCCGTTTCCCGTTCATGATCCCTTTATGCCATCCATGAGCCGTCTTCGAGAAATTCGCCGGATTCTGTGGTGGATCCTCCTACTGAACCTGGGAGTCGCCGGGGCAAAATGGGCCTATGGCGTGATGACTCACTCTTTAGGCATGCAGGCCGATGGCCTTCATTCTTCCTTCGATGGTCTCTCGAATGTGATTGGTCTGATTGGGCTCTGGTTGACCACACCTCCTCCCGATGCCAATCACCCATATGGTCATAAAAAATTTGAAGCCTTGACAGCAGGATCCATTGGAAGCTTTTTGGTCCTGACCTGCCTTTACCTTCTCTGGAAAGCCTATCAGTCATGGACCCTGGACCTGCATCCTCAGGTAACCGGGATCAGTTTTTTCATCATGATTGTGACCATGGGGATCAATATTTTCGTGACCCGATGGGAACGTCGAAAGGGCACCGAACTCAAAAGCGATATTCTCACCGCTGACTCCTACCACACGGCAAGTGATGTCCTGACGTCATCTTCAGTCCTGGTAGGACTCTTGGCTGTACAGGCCGGGTATGCCTTCATTGATCCTTTGGTGGCGGTTTTGATTGCCTGCATCATCGCCTGGACGGCTTTTGTCGTGCTTAAAGACGTTCTGTCTTCCTTAACGGATGCCATTCGCTTGGACCCCGAGGAGGTTCGAACCGCCGTGATGTCCATATCCGGCGTCCTGGACTGTCACGATATCCGAACACGCGGACTGGCCCATCATGTGTTCATGGATCTCTCGATTCACGTTGATCCAACCCTGTCAGTGGAAAAAGCCCATACTCTCGCGACCCGGATTGAAGAGTTGCTCATTGCGCATTTTGAATCTCTTGAAGATGTGGTGGTCCATATCGAACCGGAAGGGCACTAGCGAGGGCGATTGGAATCGTGAAAAGGAAGGGGGGAAGGCGTGAGAGGTGAGGTCTCAAAGTTGTGAAGCGAAACTCCCTCCCCAGCATCCTAGGAAAATTCTCAAAATTATTTCATTAATGAAAAGTAAGGAGTACAGTGGAGCTTAAGGAAGGGTCCATGTCTTTCCTCCCCACGCCTTTCGCTTTACGCCTTTCCCCCTTATGACTCCGGCGAGTGTCATTCAGCATGAATGGGCAGGGAAACCATAAACGACGTTCCTTGGCCTGGAACACTTTTCACACGGATGGCTCCTTGATGTTCCTGGAGAATCCCATGGACCACGGTGAGCCCCAAGCCGGTCCCCTCCCCGACAGCCTTGGTGGAAAAAAACGGATCAAAGATCTTGGATAGTTGCTCTTGAGGAATTCCACAACCCGTATCTTGAACGGTGACTTCCACCATGGAATCGGTCGGGCGAAGAGCCAGGCTCAGTGTTCCTCCTTCCGGCATCGCTTGACAAGCATTCAGAATAAGATTCAAGAACACCTGATTCAGATGATCAGGATCCGCCCACACCTTCGGCAGTTGAGGCGAAACGGTTTTGGTCACCTGAATATGGTGTTTTTGGAACCTCTCCTGCAGAACGTCCAGGACATCAATCAGGACGGCCTCTAAATCGATCCCCTGACGTTCAGACGGCCGCTTCCGGGCAAAACTTAATAATTGGTTCATGATTTTGGTAATGCGTTCCACCTGGGTCACAATGGTTTCCAAGCTCCGCCTGGTGCGCTCATCCGTGGCTTTGCGCATCAACAATTCCGCTCTTCCCAGGATCACATTCATCGGTGTGCCAATTTCATGAGCCATCCCCGAGGCCAACGTGCCCAACTCGGCCAATCGTTCCGTTTTTCGCAGTTGATCCTCCAAGGCCCGTTGTTGGGTAATATCCACCACGTACCCTTCAAGCCCGATCACTTCGCCTGTTTCGGAAAAGATTCCACATCCTTGTTCCCACACCCATTTGATGGTTCCATCCGCTGTTCGAATCCGATAACTGATCTGAAATGCCTTGCGGTCTTTGAGAGCGGCCTGGACGTCATGCCACACCCGCTCGCGATCATCTTGAACGATCAGATGCCGACCATATGACACCTGTCGAGATTCGACAAATTGTTCAGATGAATATCCCGTCAGGATTTGGCAACTGGGGCTGATAAACTCCATGGTCCAATCCGAATCATTGCGACACCGATAGACGATGCCGGGCAGATTGGTAAGCAGAGTAGATAAGGTCCGTTGCGCCTTCTGTAATTCCTGCTCTGTCGCCACCTGTTCGGTCACATCCAGGATAATCGCCAGAAACACCCGTCGATCTTCTTCCTGTAAATATTGGAGGTGGACTTCAACGGGGTAGGTCGTACCGTCCTTTCTTCGATGAGATGCTCGAAAACCCACTTGTTCCCGCTGACCGGTCCGAAGGGGAGACAACAGCTCAAGGAACATTTCATTCGTTAACTCGGGTTGTAAATCCAGGGGAGTCATGGCGCACAATTCCCCCATACTATATCCGATATTTTCCCTCGCCCCTTTATTGACTTGAGTAAATCGCAGGGTGGCAGCATCAAACACATAGATTTCATTGAGGGCCTCATCAAGAATTCTCCCCAAAGAGCCCAGCCGCGCTTCGTTTTGCTTTCGTTGGGAAATATCACGAAGAATCACGGTCAACCATCGCTTCCCCGATCGTTCGACTTGAGAAATCGAGGCTTCCAGAGGAAAGAGCTCGCCATTGCCTCGTACTCCGCCAATTTCCCGTTGAGCGCCCATACGACGGGAAGCTCCCCCAGTCTCGGCAAATCGGCGGATATGATCCCGATGGGCAGCCCGCAGAGGGATCGGGATAAATTGGTCCAGGGTTTTTCCCATGGCTTCTTGGGCAGAGCACTGAAATATTTCCGCCGCCGCCGCATTAAAGATGACAATCTTTTGATCGTCATCAATGGTAATGATGCCATCCATGGCCGAATGGATGATACCTGCCAGTTGCTGTTCAATCGCCTCCAATCCCTTACTGGTTTCCTGATGCATGGCCTGGACCGCTCGCAATTCGGCCAATTCCTGCCGGAGAAGATGCAGCTCTTGTTCAGAATCAGGTGGACGGGGAACGGCACTCATGGCTTGATCAGTGGAACGGGACAACTAGATGTCTACGGGAAGACGACACAAATTAATTTCGCAGGGAGCATCTGATGAATGGCGAACAACCTGCATATTGAGCAGAGAAAGATTCCCATTCGCTTTTATGTGTAAACTGGAATTTTTCTTTCTTGTCCTTCTCGACATGTTCAACCGGAAATCTATCTTGGTTTCATTACAGATGGCCCTCGCTACGAACTGACGGGAATGGCAAAACACAAAAGGATATTTTCTGACACCTACGGGCATCATGCTTGCTCGTCTTTCCTTTTGGCTCTTCTGACTGTATCCCCTTCAGACTTCTTCCTCCATTTCAGCGAGCTTGCGATACAAGGTCTTTCGATCAATTCCCAATACATGAGCGGCTTGATATTTGTTTCCGCCCATTTTATCCAACACCCGACGAATGTAGGACTTTTCCAACTCTTCCAAGGGCAGTAACCGCTCGGCTGCATCTCCGATTAATTGTCCTTCCCCTTGGAGATCCCGAATATTTAGGGGAAGATCCTCTAAGGAGATTTTTCTCCCTTGGGTGAGAGTCGCGGCCCGCTCCAGGATATTTTCTAACTCCCTCACATTTCCTGGCCACTGATAATCCATAAGCCGGGCCATGGCTGCTTCCGCCACTCCTTCAATATTCTTCTGTTGCGCGGTGATACTTTTTTGAA
>JAOUGQ010000012.1 GCA_029865515.1 Nitrospirota bacterium | reverse complement strand
ATTTTTTCTTCCTGTCCTGACGGGATGGATGAATGCCTTTGTCTTTTTAACCGGGGCACTCCTGACGGTCGTCATTGTTTGGAAAATGGTCCGCCTTATCCTTCAAGGGATTCCCAACCTTCCCCCCAAGGCTTTCCTAACTCTGAGTCTCCCGGGTTTCGCCCTGGTGGGACTCTGCACCACGTTGTATTTTTTAAACTGGATTCCTCCGATTCCCCTCTCCCTCAAGTTTGGAGGTGTCTATCATCACATTGAAAAACACCAGGATCAGTATATCCTGACCTATGAAGATGGTCCCTGGTACGCCGTGTGGAAACGATCCAATGAACGCGTGAGTGCGGAAACGCCGGCCTACGCCTTTTCGTCCGTGTTTGCCCCGGTCACCTTGCATACCACCATCTATCACCACTGGGAATGGCGACCGATCAAGGAGTCTGCCGAATTTACCACCACCGATCGCATTCCCATTTCTATCACCGGCGGAAGAGAACACGGCTATCGCATGTATACGATGAAACAACGGCTTCAACCTGGTGAATGGCGGGTCAATGTGGAAACGGAAGATGGACGACTCATCGGACGGATCACGTTCTTTGCTGATGCAGAGTATTCACCGTCATATGATTTCATCACGATGAACCGGTAAAAATTAATTCTCTTTCGTCGAACATGATCACCACATTTTCTTTTTCACACCGAAACCATTTCTCGATACACCTCATGCTCATCTTGAACACGAAGAAAAAAAATTTCAAAAATTTCTGGTAATTATTTCTTAGACGTTGTAGTATGATTTCAACATCATCATGCACAACCATCGAAACACTTCTTTGATACACATATTCTCTCTCCGGTTTTTCTACCGAACCAAACAGTGCTGGTCATCTTTGGACGATAACAACTGCATAACTGTTGCGTGACCTCTTCCATGAACAGCGTGCCCGGTTATGCGTATTCACACGCTCACCACAACTTCAAGGGTGAGCTATCACTGCGGCTCTCATGTCGCATCTATTCTGAAAGGGGGTGAGTGTTTTGGCTACAAAGAAGAAAGCTCCGGCAAAGAAAAAGGCTCCAGCCAAGAAAAAGGCTCCAGCCAAGAAAAAAGCCCCGGCCAAGAAAAAAGCTGCCACAAAGAAACGGTAGTTTTTCCCGTGGGTGACCATAACGCCGGATGGGGGTTACTCCATCCGGCGTTTTCTTTGTCGATGCCGTTTCCTTAAATGAGCCGGAAGAGGCCGTGGATTTCCTCTATTTGTCTCCTGTCGGCTCTTTTCCTCTTCACATCTTTTTCCCGTGCTTCCCTCCTGCCTGCAACCCCTCACTTCTGAATGGGCAAAAGGCTCTAGCCCTTGACTCCACCAAACTCCACCTGGAATGATCCTGACCTCCACATTTATTCACTCAACACCAAACTGGTTTTACTTTTTATTTCGCTGAAGGGGACGTGACATGTCACAACACACCGGTAAATTCTTCGCACTGATAGCTCTTTACCTATTCATCGGAGTCGGGGGAATGCTTTTCCCCAGCACCTTCAGCTTCGCTTCGGACGAACACCAGGAACCCCCCTTGTCCGACAAAGCGCCTTCGGCCTCGTCACCCCAGACCGGTCAACCACATGCTCGCACCGCAAAACCCTCTTTAGACGAGAAGGGACAACAGGATCTGGACGCTCTCCGGAAAAAGCCTGAGGAATTTCGTACGCTGATTACCGGGGTGCAGATTTTTCTCGGACGCTTCGGGTATGGAGTCGGACCTTATTCCGGAATCCTCGACGAATCCACCAAGAATGCGCTGAAAGCCTATCAGAAAAAAACCGGGCTTTCTCAGACTGGAGATCTCGATTTTCCCACGCTGAAACGTCTGACAGAGGATGATCGCCTCATGAATCGAGTCGTTCCGTTCCTTCCCCCACAAACCTTCCACGATGAGGAATGGGGGCAATGGATTGAAGTCCAGGGTTCGTGGATGCTCAAGGAAGGCAATACCGACGATATCTTACAAACCTCACGAATAACCTGCATGAGGGAATTTAAACGGTGTATCGAATCTACCGCCTCTTTGATCAATACGAGTGTGCCCCAATTGAAAGTTCATACGCATGTCTACGACCTTAAGGAATGGGATGACTCGAAAATTGTGTCGGCACCCTATGATGGAGAAGCCTGTGCCGTGAGCATTCTACGGATTTCACGAAATCCTCAACTCGTTACACGATTCGTGTCTCTGCAAGGCAAACCAGGACCGTGTGCTCAGGTGAAGGCCGAAGATCAGCAATACGTCCTTGAGGATGGCCAGAAAATCTACCAGATCCTCCGAATGCAAAAGGCCGATGCTATTCAACAGATTCTCCAAGTGACCAAGTAACCGGCTTTAATCCAGATACCATGATGATTTCCACGGTCAGACGACTTAGTGTCGCGCGGAAACATGGCATCGCCAGGTACCGGAAATAACCCGTTTAGCGTTTTTCCCGAAAAACCCAGGAGAAGTACAGGCCGGCGACGGCGATTGTGAAAAGTTGGATGGTTTGGAGGATTGGGCTACGTTGCGCCCCCTCCATGGGTGGGGAAAGAATAAAACGAAAACCTAAGAATTCCGGCGTGTGATCCGGTGGGGTTTGCCAAGGGGGGAATAAGACTGCCAGGATGAGCAGACTCACCATGATATAGAGAATCCGAAGATTGAGCGGCTCTTGCTTGGTTTCCACGACTCGTTTTTGATCTGCCCGGTTCCCACATTTCGGACAGAACCGTCCGTTGAGGGGGAGTTCATAGCCACAGGAAGGGCACGGCTTGGTTGCACTCACACGGCACCTGATTTCTGTTAAGATGCAGAATGCTTCATGATTGGGAATCTCTATCTTGCCCAATTCTCCTCTATTCGTCCAGACATAACTCCCAAAATGATTTGACTCAATTCCAGTGTCATTTCTATAATTCCCAAAAAGATAGACGTTCAAATCCGACAGCGACCCTCTTTGACTCCCTCAGACGAGTGCTCTTTTCTCTCCCACCATATCCCTTTGGCCTATTGGCTCTTACAAGAACAGCATGCCTACCCATGATTTACCTTAATCAGGAGATACCGTGACATCCTCTTCCTTTCGCGTCATCTCAGTGATCGGTGCCGGAGCCTGGGGAACAGCCTTGGCGCACTTACTCGCCACCAAGGGGTTCAACATTCGCCTATGGGCGCATGAACCAGAGGTCGCCGAGATCATTCAACGCACCAGAGAAAATTCCTGGTACCTCCCGGAGGTGGTTTTACCCAATTCCATCCAAGCCACGACCAGTCTTCCGGATTGCGTGCAGGGAACGGATTTGATCGTTCTCGCCGTGCCATCCCACGCTATGGCCAACATGGTCCAGCAACTCCGGCTCTTATTGAAGGAGCCCATTCCCATCACCATCGCCACCAAAGGTATCGAGGAAGGCACTCTGCGATTAATGAGTCAGGTGGCGGAAAGTCACCTCCCCGTGGCATGGCATCCGTTCATCACCATTCTGTCCGGTCCCAGCTTTGCTTCAGAAGTGAGCCGATGGAAACCCACGACCATCTTGTTAGCGGGCCGGGATTTCAATCTGGTGAATGGTCTGCAACAAGTGTTCATCACCCCGCAATTTCGCGTGTATGCCGGGCGGGATATGATCGGAGCACAACTTGGTGGAGCCTTAAAAAATGTGATGGCCATCGCCGCCGGTATCGTCGACGGGCTGGATCTCGGATACAACGCCAGGGCCGCCCTGATCACCCGAGGACTTGCGGAAATGATCCGGTTAGGCCGGGCTATGGGCGCCGAAGTCGCCACCTTTTATGGGTTGTCAGGGTTGGGAGATCTGGTGCTCACCTGTACCGGCGCTTTAAGCCGTAATTACCAGGTAGGCATCCAATTAGCCAAAGGAACCAATATGACCACCCTGAAATCGACCACCAGAACCGTGGCTGAAGGCGTCCCTACCAGCCGGGCTGCCATGGCTTTGGCCGAACGACATCACGTGGATATGCCGATAGTGCGCGGGGTGTTTCAGATGCTGATCGAAGGGCGCAATCCCCGGCATATCGTGACTGATCTGATGTCCCGGTTGGCAAAAGGTGAAACGGACGGGCTTCTTCCCACCAGCACGGCAACCTTTGGCACGACGGTTCGTTCATGAATCAGGATCGATTGGCCTCCCTGCTTCAACGGGTTCAAACCGGACACGTTTCTGTTCCCCACGCCATTCGCCAGCTCCGCACCCTCCCGTTTGAAGACCTCGGGTTTGCTTCAGTTGATCATCACCGATCGCTTCGACAGGGATTTCCGGAAGTGATCTTGTGTGAAGGAAAAACCCTCCCACAAATTACGGCCATTGCCCGCCAGCTTCTGAAATCCGGTGGGCCCTTTCTCGCAACCCGCGTATCACCGGTGGTCGCCAAGGCCCTCAAACGCCTTTCCCGCAAGGCGGTGTTTCACGAACTGGCCAGGATTGTTTCCGTCTCTGACCCAAAACGAGAGAGCAAAGGGTTAATTGTCATCGTTACAGCCGGCACATCCGATATTCCGGTGGCCGAAGAGGCCCGCGTGACCGCCGAAATCATGGGAAGCCGCGTGCAAACACTCTATGACGTTGGGGTCGCAGGCTTACACCGTCTCTTGGATCGCCAGGAAAGTCTTCACCGGGCGCGGGTATTAGTGGTTGTCGCGGGAATGGATGGCGTGTTACCCAGCGTGGTGGGAGGATTGGTCGACCGCCCGATTGTCGCCGTGCCCACCAGCCAGGGCTACGGAGCGAATTTTGGCGGCCTGGCCCCGTTACTGACTATGCTGAACGCCTGCTCAGCAGGAATCGGGGTGGTGAATATCGATAACGGGTTTGGAGCCGGCTGTTTAGCCCACCGCATCAACGTGTTGGCGGAATCTCCTCACCAGGTCTAGACAAATCCGGTCTCGGCTCGTTCAAGCGTTCTGGCACCTGAGATTCCGGCATTTCAGGAATCAGGAGAGTCTTTTCCCCCTCTGATTCGACCGTTTGAGAATCGGAGCCAGAACCACCAGACTCCTCCAGCTGAACATCCGCAGCGTCAGTAGGGTTATCTTCCTCTGGAACCACCGGATCGTCTGAAGCCTTCAAGCCTTCATCCATGACCGTGGTCTCCTCTTCGAGGCTCTCTCCCTCCCGTGGATTCTCAAGTTCCTCGGGAATATCCGGCTCGGCAGGAAGGGGAGGCAGCACCTCACCCGCATACGCCAGGGCTTCGAGCGTCCCATGCACCCGATGCGAAACGATTTTTGTCCGGGGACCATACCCCTGGTCCTCCATCAACTTGGCCTGAAGTTCATAAAAGTACGAGCCATCATCCACTAACTGCTGGTATTGATCTTTCCCATCCCAAACCAACTCTATCGGAACAGTAAGATTTTTTCCTTTCACTTCCTGATCGTCCAACAACCGACGATGTGCGACAAAACTCATGGAACGCCGCGTCGGTGACGTGATCATGGCAGACACTTCAAGCACATTAGCCCCATTAAGCGATGCTGGTAATTCCACGAGCATGGTCAGGGTCAACGCACTTTTCCCAAGGATAAAGGGATCGGGGGCAACCACCACATCCGAAATTTTTACGGGAGAAGTCGAAACTCGCCTGGATTTGGCCTGGCTAGAAGTAAAAGAGGAAAGGGCCAGGACCACACCAAGGGACAGCACCAGCAGCCGGTATCGCCACCACCGCCAGGGAAAAAACTTCTGTTTCCTAATCAGCGTAGAGAACATCCTTCTTATTGTGCCAAAGATTTCCTCTTCAGACCAATAAAATTTGAGATTTATTCTGCCCTTTTTTTTCTTCGGCCTTTGGCGTGGCCGAGCCGAGCAGCCGAGTCCGGAAAGACGACGGCGCACTGTTTGAGGAAAGCGAGTTTGCGCCGCCGCCGGACTTGTCCTGAGCCAAGCCAAAGGGGTCGGCGAACCGCACAGGGCACCCGAAGGGCCACGACAAGGCCGTTTGGTCTGGAGTCATTTTGCTGAAACAAAATGACCTCATAACACTACACACCGAAAGAAATCACCTAAATAAAAAAGAAAAGAGTTCCAATCCTCCTATTTTTCTGTCATTTCTTCAAAATAGGAGCACACAGACTGATTTCGATAGAGATACAGAGCTACCACACAAATAGCTATAGTAAGAAAAATGCCCATCATTGCGAAATTTTGGTAATAAAATGATAGGAAGCCGGGTCCCCCAAAAAGAAACGCCACCATTTCAAAAGGTAGTATTTGAAATAACGGAAGCCACACCAGTAGAGGACGTACCCACTTTTTCCGTTGCCAGACACCATACGGAACAGCAAGATGTATAGGGCTCGTGGCTAATAAAGCAAAAGCATTCCCTGTTTGCCACAGTTCAGACCAACTTAGATATGTTCCATGTATCTTTAACCCCATCCCAGGAACTATTGCTTGTAACGGAGATTGAACCCCAATAAAAAAGCACGCAATAGTGAATAGGCGAAGGAGTAGGGGAATTTTTCGAAATTGATTTCCATATTCACGAATTGTTGCTGTGAGTTAATTTTTCTCCGGTAACATAATCTTCTTCACAATGTTCTTTCTCTGTCCTGTCTATTTTGCCAATAGTGCATTTGGTATGATCCAACCTTCAGCTGAATCAATAAGATGATTTTCCCATGACCAGACATCTTCATATCGATGCGTTTTCGGGTGTAAGCGGCGACATGTTTCTTGGCGCCTTGGTGGATGCCGGAGTACCGTTGTCTGCTCTTGAAAAAGGCTTGAAAGGGCTAGGCATCAAGGGCTACCGGCTTCGTGAACAACAAGTGATCCGCAACAGCATCCGGGCCACGAAAGTAGATGTGGACATTCACAGAGGGTTCACCAAGCCCTTGTCCCTCTCCGCTATCCGAAAGACGTTAGGAATTAGTCGCCTGCCCGAAGCCATTCGCACGCAAGCACTCCATACCTTCCAGCTTCTGGCTGATGCCGAAGGGGCGGTCCATGGACAAACTCCGAATAAGGTGCATTTTCATGAGGTGGGCGTGATCGATTCGATGGTGGATATTGTCGGGACCCTCCTGGGATTCGCCCATCTGAAGGTCGCCACCGTGTCATTTTCTCCCATTAATCTAGGAGCCGGTACTATTTCAACTGCCCATGGCCTTCTTCCGGTGCCGGGTCCAGCGGTGGCACACATGACTCAAGGCATTCCAGTTTTTTCCAATGGGCCGGCCATCGAATTCACCACACCAACTGGCATGGCCCTCATCAATACCCTCTCGCAAGATTGTAAACCGCTCCCACCCTTAACACCACAAACGATTGGCTATGGCGCTGGCACGGCCGATCCCCATGGCTGGCCGAATGTGCTTCGTCTGTTTGTGGGCACACCCGATTCAGAAGCCGCTACTGAAACGGAACGCATCATTCAGCTTGAGACGAATATTGACGATATGAATCCGCAATTGTATGACGTCATTATGGAGCGCCTGTTTCAGGCTGGGGCTCTGGATGTGACTTTGACACCGACTATCATGAAACGCAGTCGGCCCGGTACGATTGTGACGGTCATCGCCTTCTCTCAGGATCTTCACCCCCTGCAGGCGGTGTTGTTTACTGAGACCTCGACGCTGGGAGTACGGATTCAGGAAATGGAGCGGGCTATTCTGCCTCGCTCTTTCCAAACTATTCGATTGTTGGGTGGTTCGGTCCGGATGAAAATTGCCGACCTTGGACAGGGCCGTTTAAAAGTCACTCCCGAGTACCGGGATTGTGTCATTTTGGCTGAACGGACCAAGCAGCCTGTTCTAGCGATAATCGACCTCGCCCGCCGGACGTATGCTAGCGCCAAACACTCATCCCCGCACAGGAGATCTTCGGCTAAATCACCAAAGGGTCGGTAACCCAAGTATGTCTTCCACTCAACAGACTAAACCGCTTCTGGCGATAACCATGGGCGACCCAGCTGGAATCGGTCCCGAAATTATTGTGAAGGCCCTCCAATTGCCGAAAGTCTGGCGAGTCTGTCGGCCCCTGGTCATCGGCAGCCGGACCATCCTGGAATTCACCGCGCAGGGCTTGGGGGCCTCCCTTGCTCTTGTGCCAGTGGGCGGTCACGAATCATCCTCCAATCCTCGAATATTCCGCCGGGGCTCGCTCCCGGTGTTGGATCCCTTTTCCGGATCGATCCGACCGATCAGAGTTGGACGAGTCACGGCCCGGTCCGGGAATATGGCGGTCACGTGCATCCAAACCGCCGTCCGATTGGCCCAGGCGGGTTGTGTGCAGGGCATCGTCACGGCGCCCATTAATAAACATGCGATTCATTTAGCGGGACACACGTATCCGGGCCATACCGAAATGCTGGCGGACCTGACGAACGCCAAAGAGTCAGGCATGATGATTGTGGGCGGCCCCTTGAAAATTCTATTTGCGACCACACATCTGGCTCTTCGTGAAGTCCCGAACGTGTTGACGCCCACCACAATCCTCAGGGCCATTCGGTTGGCCCATGAGGGGCTCACCCGATTTTTCCATATTCAGAAACCGCGTATTGGCGTGGCTGGCCTCAACCCCCATGCCGGCGAGAACGGCCTGTTCGGCGACGAGGAAGCCCGCCTTATTCGACCCGCTATTCAGCAAGCGCACAAACAGGGCATGACCTGCACGGGTCCTCATCCCGCCGATACCTTGTTTGGCAAGGCGGTACGAGGGTCATTTGACGGCATTGTCGCCCTGTATCATGACCAGGGTCTGATTCCACTCAAAACCGTGGCCTTCGGACATTGCGTAAACATCACGGTGGGCTTGCCGATCATTCGCACCTCCGTTGATCATGGCACGGCCTATGACATTGCCGGGCAGGGCACGGCCGACCCCACCAGCCTCGTTGAGGCCATTGAGATGGCTGCTCAGTTGGCCACACACACGACGTAGTCGCAAGGCGTGAACATGGCAAAGCCAAAGCCTGCATACCCCGTGAAACCATCGGCTTCTTCGACTGGTCGTTCCTGGAGTGCCAGGAAAATCGCTGCCGCCACATTACAGGCAATTGAACGCACCAGAACTTTCAGCGATGACGTCTTCGATCACATCACCAAAGACCTTGTTGTCTCTGACCGTGACCGGAACCTGGCATTTGAATTAGTCTATGGGGTGTTGCGGCATTACCTCACCCTGGATTGGCGGCTAGATCAGGTCTCCCGCAAGCCCATGGTCCGTCTCCCACTAACGGTTGCGACCACGCTTCGGGTCGCGGCGTACCAGTTGCTCTATCTCGATCGGATCCCGGCATCCGCCGCGGTGAATGAAGCAGTTCAGCTTATTCGGAAACAACCCGGCCACAATTGGTCCGGTTTCGTGAACGCCGTGTTACGCAATCTGCTTCGGCAACCTGTTCCTCCCATGCCCGATCCAGCCGTCGATCCCACTACGGCCCTTTCCATTCGATATGCATGCCCACCCTGGTTAGTTGCGCGATGGCTGCAATTTTTCGGATTCACACATGCTGAACACCTTTGCCAACAGTCCCTCGGTATTCCACCGTTAACCGTTCGAACCAATTCACTGCAGTGCTCCCGTTCTGCCCTGCTTGCCCGTTTCCAATCTGAAGGGATAGTCGGGCAGGAAACGGTCGTGAGCCCCGTCGGCCTGACCTTGGACAAATGTGGGAATCCGGGAGAGCTCGCCGCATTGAAGGATGGTTGGTGTTACGTGGAAGATGAAGCCGCCCAACTGATTCCCCTTCTCCTAGACCCCCAGCCAGGCGAACGGGTTCTCGATGCCTGTGCCGCTCCGGGAGGGAAAACCACCCATCTCGCTCAATTAATGAAAAACCAGGGGACCATCGTGGCGCTTGATCGTCATCGAGGACGTTTGGACCGGCTCGTCTCTAATTGTGCACGGTTGGGGATCTCAATTGTGCAACCATTTCAGTATGACCTTTCCGAAAATTCCGGCGCCGGACAGGGAAACAGATCTTCAACAGCCCATCCTGCTCTTCCAGCCCTGCCGGCCCAACCGTTTGACCGCATTCTGGTGGATGCCCCTTGTTCAGCCCTCGGTATCCTTCGCCGGCACCCGGAAGGAAAATTATTGAAAGGGCTGTCGACCATTCAACAAGCCCGGGCCTTTCAACGGCAGATCCTCGATCAGATCTGTGACCTCTTGAGACCAGGGGGAATCTTGGTCTATAGTGCCTGCTCGATCGAACCGGAGGAGACCACGGAGATCCTCTCCGGTTTTTGTCAGCAACATCCTGAATTTCATCAGGAACCCGTCACACCGTGGGTGCCCGCCACCGGGCAATCGCTCATCACTGACCATGGGCATTTGTGTACGGCTTTTCAGGCGTTTAACATGGACGGGTTCTTTGCGTGCCGGTTGAAAAAAACTTGAAGACGATGCCAACCACACCCTTAATCGCCCCTTCGATTCTCTCTGCTGACTTTGGCCGCTTAGCTGAAGCCGTCCAAATGGTGGAAGCGGCCGGCGCGGATTGGATTCATGTCGATGTGATGGATGGGCATTTCGTCCCCAATTTGACCGTCGGCCCTTCAATGGTTGAATCGCTCCGCAAGGTGACTTCATTGCCGTTGGATGTCCACCTGATGATGACCAACCCTGATGCCTTTATTCCTGAATTCGTCGAGGCCGGAGCCGATATTTTGACGGTCCATGTCGAAGCCTGTCCACATTTACACCGAACGATCCAATCCATTAAGGAGCGAAACATTAAGGCCGGCGTGACCTTAAACCCCGCGACGTCCGCCACAACCCTTGAGGAAATCCTCGGTGACGTTGATTTGGTCCTGGTGATGTCCGTCAATCCCGGCTTCGGAGGGCAACAGTTTATATCTTCCAGCCTGGACAAGATCCGCCGGATCCGGAACATGATGAACAATTGCGGCAGTCCGGCCCTTTTAGAAGTCGACGGGGGAGTCAACCTGAACAATGTGGCCTCCGTGTTTAAGGCCGGCGCGAATGTCCTGGTTGCCGGTTCCGCCATTTTCGGCAGTGCCAATATTCCTGAAACCATTCGGCAGATGCGAAACGCGAGTCAGACGATCGTCGTTTAATCGGGCCCATGAATTCCCCCAGCAATACCGACAGCCTCCATCCACTCGAAATCCAGGTCTTGCGAGCGCTTGGGAAAGACCCGAAGCCGCTCACAGATCTTCAACTTGTCCAACACACGGACCTGGCAGCTTCCCAGGTCAGTATGGCTGTCGGATGGCTCCTCACAAAACAATTGGTAAGCCTGGCCTCCGAAACCACCACGACGTATGTTTCCCTCACGGCCATCGGCACACAGTTCCAACAGGCGGCCTCTCCACCTGAGTGGATTCTGCAAACCGTCAGAAGTTCCGCGCAAGAGGGAACCTCGCTCACAGTGAAAGACCTTCAAGGCACGGGGCAATTTCAGCCCGCTGAGCTGAGCCGCGCGATCGGTATCCTGAAAAAAGAAGGAGTCCTCCAATTAGGAGCCGGAGGAACGCTGGAAGCCACCGGCCAGATCAGTGCAACGGTTGAAGCCTTGCGATCACTGCTCAATCAGGTTCATAAAGGCTCACGTCCCCTGGATTCGTTTCCTCCCGATCACCAGGCGTTACTTCGACAATACGCCGTCAAACGCGGCAATACACAAGAACCCTTTCGCATCGACGACCATACCGAGCGGGCATATTTGCTCACAGATGAGGGGCAAAAACTTCTTCCTCATTTACGGGAAGGGGCTGCTCAAGAAATTTCTCAGGTGACCCCGGAGCTGTTAAAAGACGGATCCTGGCGGAACTTTTCCTTTCGCAAATACTCCATCAATCTCCGGCCCCCTCGTCTGGCTGTCGGCCGACGCCATTCCTACAGGGAATTTCTCGATACCGTGAAGTACAAACTCACAAGTATGGGTTTTCAGGAAATGCGAGGCGAACTCATTGAGACGGAATTTTGGGATATGGATGCGCTCTTTATGCCTCAATTCCATCCCGCCCGGGCCATCCATGATGTGTACTTCGTGAAGAATCCTAAAAAGGCCAAGGCGATTCCCGAACCATTTCTCAGCCAAGTGGCCCAAGTCCACCGAGATGGCGGAACCAGCGGATCGAAAGGATGGAAGTACCAGTATGACTGCGAGCGGGCGAAACGCTTGGTGCTCCGCAGCCAAGGCACCGCTGTGTCCGCCCGAACCTTAGCCCAAAATCCCCCTATTCCGGGCAAATTTTTTTCCATTGCCCGGTGTTTTCGCTATGACAATGTGGATGCCACGCACGCCACCGACTTTTTTCAGGTAGAAGGAATTGTGCTTGGTTCTGATATCAACTTCCGAACACTCCTGGGTCTTCTGAAATTATTCGCCACGGAAATGGCTCAAGCCAAGGAAATTCGTTTTTTTCCGGCCTATTTTCCGTTTACCGAACCCTCGGTGGAGTTGCATGTCCGTCATCCGAAACTTGGTTGGATGGAACTGGGGGGAGCGGGATTGTTCCGGTCTGAAGTGACGATTCCTTTAGGCGTGACAGTTCCGGTGATCGCGTGGGGACTCGGGTTGGATCGAATGGCTATGGTGGCCCTTGGCATTCAGGATATTCGCGATTTATTCACCTCAGATTTGGAAGCGGTCCGCAATATGCGCCGTCAATTCTAACAATTCACGATGCCCACGATTTCCATTTTCCAAGAAGATTTTTCACACCTTGTCGGGCGTCGCGCCTCCATGTCCGACATTGAGCAATGGATGCCGTATGTGAAAGGGGAGGTGAAAGACGTCTCACGTGACACTGGTGAAGTGCGCGTGGAACTTCAAGATACCAACCGGCCTGATCTATGGTGTGTGGAAGGGATTGCCCGACAAATTGGATCCGTGCTGAATAAAGGGATGACCCCTTACCCCTTCTTTTCCCATAAAGGCCCAGCGAAACGACGGATTCAAGTGGTCCAGGGCATGGAAGCCGTTCGTCCTTATGTGGCGGCTTGCGTCTCCTTGGGGTATGCGATGACGCAGGAGGGGCTCGACCAATGTATTCAAACTCAAGAAAAGTTAGCTGACGCCTTTGGGCGAAAACGTGAAACGGTTTCCATTGGCCTCTATCGCTTCTCCTCCATCGTATTTCCTGTCACGTATGGCCTCGTGAAACCGGACGAGATTCGATTTACTCCATTGGGATTTGAGGAAAAAATGACCCCCCAGGAAATCCTCACAGTCCATCCCAAAGGTCTGGAATATGGATCCATTCTGGCGGGATGCGAACGACTACCGCTGCTTTGGGATTCTGACGGGCAAGTGTTGTCCTTTCCGCCGATTATCAATAGCCGGGAACTTGGTGAAGTGCAATTGGGAGACACCGATTTACTCGTGGAAGTCACCGGAACCGATTTGAGTATGGTGGTGTTAGCCTTAAACATTTTTGCCAGCAATTTAGCTGATCGTGGGGCCGCCATCGAATCTGTGGATATTGCGTATCCCTACGAAACAGAATTCGGCACCACGGTCAAAACTCCGCTGGACATGAATCACTCCCAGCACATTTCCCTGGATGCTATTGAGAAGGCCCTGGGCATGTCCCTCGGCTCGGAGTCCATTCAAGAGGCATTGACCGCTTACGGCTACCAGGTGAAAACGACCCGGCAATCCGTGTCGGTCAAATTGCCCCCCTTCCGAAACGATTTAATGCATGTAATGGATGTGGCGGAGGATGTCGCCATCACTCGAGGTTATGATTCTTTTTCTCCCATCATGCCCCAGTCCTTCACCGTTGGAAGTCTCTCCAAAGAAGAACAGACCAGCGATCGTATTCGCGATCTTCTCGTTGGATTTGGGTTTCAGGAAATTTTTTCTAACATTATGGCTTCCCATCAGGAATTGGTAGAGCGAATGCGGATTGCTGATACCGAGCATGCGCGGCTCGTTGAAGTGGACAACGTGATGTCTCAGACCTATGCCTGTCTGAGGCCTTCCATTCTGCCCTGCCTTCTTCGGGTGGAAGCCTTATCGCCTCGTGCCTTTTATCCCCATTTATTATTTGAGGTGGGAGAAATTGCTCAATTGGATTTGGAGGCAGATTTGGGGTCTCGCACCACACTATCCATCGCCGCCATCAGCGCCAATCCAGGAGCCAATTTCTCAGAGATTCATAGCTATCTGGATTTATTGATGTATTACATGGCGTGGCCATACGAACTGGAGGCCGTCACTCACCCCTCGTTTTTAGAGGGGCGCGTAGGACAAATCCGTTGTCATGGCCATGCAGTGGGATATATTGGAGAATTTCACCCGGAAGTGCTCGAAGCCTGGCAAATCAATATGCCCACTTCCGGGTTTGAATTCGAGATAAGAAAATCTGAACCTTAAGCGACGGCGGGTTGACCTTCACTCTTGGTCAGGGACACAAGGTGAGAAAAGCCTTGAGGGTCGTGAATTGCCATTTCCGAAAGCATTTTTCGGTTTAATAACACATTGGCTTTTTTCAGCGCATTCATAAATTGGCTATACGTGACTCCATGCGCTCGAACGGCCGCATTGATCCGAGTGACCCAGAGTTGCCGGAAATTCCGTTTTCTCTGTTTGCGTCCGGTATAGGCATAGGCCTGCCCCTTATCTACTGATTCGGTAGCAGTCCGGAAAAGCTTACTTTTTCCTCCATATTGACCACTCGCCAGTTTGAGCCGTTTTTTCCGGCGCTGTCGAGTTTGTGGCCCCCCTTTTACCCTTGGCATGACACGTTCTCCTTTGTTTGTAAAATGTTACTACTTACTTATAGGGGAGCAATCGAGACAGCGAATATTGGTCTTCCTTACTGACCTCTGCTGCACCGCCTAATCGGGATTTTACTCCTGGTGCTTTGGAAGTAAGGATATGACGCATTCCTGCCTTCCGACGCATCCATTTTCCCGAGCCGGACCGTTTGAATCGTTTACTGGCTCCTGAGTGATTTTTTAATTTCTGTTTTGCCACGTCTTTCTTTCCTTTTTTCAACTACCAAAAATTTGACGGATTCCTCAATGGTGAGTTATTTGGGAGCGACCACCATATAAAGATTCCTCCCCTCCATCCTGGGAGGACTTTCAATATTCCCTGCTCCTTTTAACTCCTCAATAACCTTCTCAATCGCTTTGTAACCAAGCTCTTGATTGGCCATTTCTCTCCCGCGGAACATAACCGTAACTTTGGTCTTATTCCCATCTTCCAGGAAATCCCGTATCTGCCGTATCTTCGTCTCCATGTCATGCTTGTCTGTCCTGGGCCTGAATTTAACCTCCTTAACCTGTGTGGATTTCTGGTTAAGTCGCATGCGATGTTCTTTTTTGCTCTGTTCATACTTAAACTTTCCATGATCCATAATGCGGCAGACCGGAGGGTCTGCGTTAGGAGCCACTTCCACCAAGTCATACCCGATTTCCTTCGCTTGCCGAATCGCATCAGAGGTTTTCAGTATGCCAAGCTGTTCACCTTCAGCACCAATAACCCGGACTTCGGGATTTTTGATGAAATGATTAATACGCTGTTTGGGAGTTACCGGTCGAGTCATTCGAAAAGAAAAGAGCCCTTCCTTACTGCCTCAGGCATATCGTCCCGAATTAGTGTCACAACATCAATGATAGACATCGTCCCCAAATTTTTCCCGTTTCTCTGTCGAACCGAAACCATTTCTGCTTCTGCTTCTCGATCCCCTACGACAATCATGAAGGGAACCTTTGCCTTTTCTCCCTCACGGATTTTAAGGCCAATTTTTTCATTTCGCAAGTCCAAAGCGACACGACAACCTTCCCCACGAAGCTTTTTTTCAACTTGTTGGCCATAGGCTTGGTGTTTTTCTGAAATGGGGAGAACCAGAACCTGCACAGGAGCCAGCCAGGCCGGAAAGGCTCCACCATAGTGCTCCAAAAGGATTCCAAAAAATCGCTCGATGGATCCCAGTAAGGCCCGGTGAATCATAATGGGTTGATGAGTTTTTCCATCCTCTCCCACGTAGGTCAACCCAAACCGTTGCGGATTATTGAAATCGATCTGAATAGTCGAGCATTGCCAGGACCGCCCTAAGGCATCCTGAATTTTGACATCAATTTTTGGGCCATAAAAGACCCCTTCCCCCGGATCTTCCTGATACGGATAACCACCGTCTTTGAGAGCGGCTTCAAGCGCCAGAGTGGCTTGGTCCCATTGTTCGAGCGTCCCCACGGCTTTTTCCGGGCGGGTCGATAAAAACATTTTGAATTCGGTAAATCCAAATGTCCCCAACATGAACGTGGTAAATTTCAGGACCTTCTGCACCTCTTCGGCCAATTGATCCGGGCGGCAAAACAAATGGGCATCATCCTGGGTAAATCCCCGAACCCGCATCAGCCCATGCAAGACGCCCGATCGCTCATACCGATAGACCGTTCCCAATTCTCCATACCGGATAGGCAGGTCACGATAACTGCGCAAATGGGATTTATACACCATGATATGAAACGGGCAGTTCATGGGCTTTAACTGATATTCACTGGACTCAACAGGCATTGGCGTGAACATATTTTCTTTATAGAAATCGACATGACCGCTGGTTTTCCATAAATCCAACCGGGCGACATGTGGGGAATAGACCAACTCATACTGATTGGCCAAATGTTGTTCACGCCAGAAATTTTCAATCAGCAGACGGATCTGGGCGCCTTTAGGATGCCATAAAATAAGACCGGGTCCGGTTTCATCCTGAATGCTGAACAAATCGAGGTCTTTGCCCAGCTTACGATGGTCCCGGCGTTTAATTTCCTCTAAGTTGTCTAAATGAGCCTGCAAGGCTTCTTCCGAGGGGAAGGACGTGCCATAGAGCCGTTGCAACATGGGATTTCGTTCATCTCCCCGCCAATAGGCTCCTGCACTCGTCAGAATTTTAAAGGCCTTAATGTGTCCGGTGGATGGCACATGAGGCCCCCGACACAGATCCACAAACTCCCCCTGCTGATATAAAGACACCTGATCATCCGGAATGCCTTCAAGCAGTTCGACCTTGTAATGCTCTCCACGTTGTCTGAAATATTCGATGGCCTCGCTCTTCGACATTTCCAGTCTGGTCACGGTGAGGTTTGAGGCGATAATGGCTTTGGCCCGTTTTTCAATGGACTCAAGATCTTCCGGGGTAAAGGGGCGATCGAATGAGAAGTCATAAAAAAATCCCTCTTCGATGGCCGGACCAATGGTCAATTGGGCGGTAGGAAAACACTCCTTCACCGCTTGAGCCATAATATGGGTACTACTGTGCCGATAAATCTCTTTTCCTTCCGGGGAATCAAATGCCAGGGGCTGTAATGCCGCATCGGTTTCCAATGGAGCCAACAAGTCTTTTTCCACACCATTGGCTTTAACGGCAAAGACCTCCGGCGGGACTGCTCCCTTCAGTTTTTCTATCGCGGCCTTAGCCGAGATCCCTTTAGGAAAGGCCTGGCTCCTTCCGCCCTGAATTGATACCTGAATGGATTCCATTTACAGTAGAGACCCTTAATTATTTCCTGAAGCTACAAGTTGTCCTGCACACAAGAAAAGGCACCACTCCCCTTAAAGGAAGCTCGATGCCTTTCAGGCTTTTTTTGGAATAAATAAAATGGTAGGCGCGGGCGGTATTGAACCGCCGACCTCTACCGTGTCAAGGTAGCGCTCTCCCCCTGAGCTACGCGCCTATAACCTACCTGACGTATGCTAGACTGCATCGGTGGCCTTGTCAAGAAATGGTTTATTTTTCAAAGGGAAAGAGAAAGATTACCCGGCTGAATCGGACTCAGCCTTCTTTCGTTTTCCGGCAGAGGCTTGCTTTAACTGACTAACGGAAATTTGGAATTCCGTAATTTTTTTTCTGAGGGTATTGCGATTGAGACCCAGGAGCCTGGCAGCCTTAATTTGATTGCCATGGGTTTCTCGTAAGGCCAGTTCAATAATGGGGCGTTCGACAGCTCTCATTAAAGTGGGGTATAGGTTTTTCCCGGAGCCCACATTCATCGCTCGCACAAAATCTCCCAACTTTTTCTCAACATAACTTGCCAGGCTCACATCCTTGGGATCGATGGTCCCCTCTTCCGTGGCCTGGTCACCCATGACCTGCCGAATCTGGTTCAGGGTACTCCAAGCCGGCAAGGGTCCGGCATAGACGAATGTTTTCGACAGATTCAACTGGCCATTCAGCGCTGACAAGGCAGGGAAAAATTTCGTCCCGGACTCATCAAGAATTACGCCCGTAAATTGTTGAGAGCGCATAGCCGTTTCCAAGGAGGAACAATCTTCCAGCACCGTCACGGCGTTTTGAAGATCGGGACCTTGAACCCGTGACTTGAGATCGGGATCTTGAGTCAGCAGGGCAAACCGGATGTGAGTAGGCTTTGAAGACACGTTTTATCGATCAGATAAAATGGAAACGGAGATTATGTCGGAACACTTTTTAAAAATCAATTGAGGAAAATCCCAGGTTGCGAATTTCACTCAATTCCCAACAAAGGACCTAATATTCGCAAGGCGCACCAAATTAACACACCCCCAATCACATCCAACATCAATCCGGCTTGCACCATTCGGAGTATCGGAATTCTGCCCGTCCCATACACAATGGCATTCGGAGGAGTGGAAACCGGTAGCACAAAAGCCAGGCTTGCGGCCATACAGGCGGCTAGCACCGGGGGAACAGGTGAAAAATTTGCCGTATGGGCAATGGCAATGAGCACGGGAACAATCATGCTGGTGGCTGCGGTGTTTGACGCAAGTTCCGTCAGAACCAGGGCCGTGAGAATGGCCACGCCTGTTAGACTCCAGACGGACTGAATGCCAAACATATCGACCATACCTTGCCCAATCGCATGCGCCAATTCTGTTTTAACCATCAATTCGCCAAAAGCGATTCCTCCCCCGAACAACAAAATGGTCCCCCAATGGATATTCGCCGCTTCTTTCCATGATAAGGTGAATTTCCCTTGACGAAGATTCAAGGGCAGAAGAAACAGGAGCCCTGAGGCAAAAATGGGCACCAGTTCTTTTGGCAGATGAGAACGAACCCATTGCACCACGGCATGATCGGCTTCAAACCATATGGAAAGAATGGCCGGAAATACCCACAAAAAGACTGCCAAAACAAACACCCCAAATGCGTATTGCTCGCCACGAGTCCATGGTGTTGATGCAGTAATTTTGAGAAAAGGGGAAACTTCGTGAAAAGACGAGTGAGAGGGTGGACTATGCAACCAATACAAAAGAGTAAACATCACGATGAGCATCACACCAGCCAACGGCAATCCAATCAGAAGCCACTGGTCAAAGGAAATAGTGACGTGGGCTTGCTGGGCTAACAATCCAACCCCGATTAAATTCGGCGGGGTACCAATAAGGGTGGCAACGCCACCGATTCCGGCGCCGTAGGCCAGACAAAGCAAAAATCCGGTTTCAAAGGTCCCCATGTTGTGCTTGCTTTGTCGAAGAGCCCGTAACACCCCAAGTGCGATAGGCAACATGACCGCCGTGGCCGCGGTATTACTAATCCACATGGACATGCCGGCTACCGCCAGACTCAGGGCCATCATGATACGAATAGGGTTGGAACCCACCCATTTACGTGAAAGAAGCCAATTGCCAAACCGACGGTCCAACCCATGAACCGACAAGGCCTCAGCAATAAAAAAACTGCCGATAAACAGGAAAATGATAGGGTGGGCAAAGGCGGCAAACACCGACTTCATGGTACCCAACCCGGCCAACACACACAGACCACATCCCAGCAAGGCCGTAATGGGAAGAGGAATAGGTTCGGTAATCCACATCACGACGACCCATGTCAAAATAGCCGCCAGCATTCGGGCCGAACCGGGCAAGGATTCAGGGAGGAGAAAAAACATCAGTCCAGCAAGGAGCGGGCCGGCAAGGATACCGAATTGATGAGGAGGAATGCCCCCTTGGGACTCTGGACTGGATTGGATCATACAACGATTGCCATAGACTCTACCGTTGACGGGAAACCCCTTACGTATGAAACAACGACCCTATGTCTATGTATGGTTTCCGTTTGCACGGAGATAATCGCCTGAACATGCCTCCCTAGGATTTGGCGAATACAGGAGGTATCATACAGAAGTAAGTATTTTTGAGATAGAGAGGGATAGTAGAAGCATTCGATATGATCTTTCCCCACCGGTAGGGGGAATTCATATTATATATATCTGCAAATCTCCCCATGCTAAAGTCGCAGATTAAAGACTTGACCAGCGAGGTGGGGTATCTCTTTCTGCGTCCTAGAGGGCCTAATCATTTTGAAGAGTGCGGAGTGTAGTCGACGGGATTCGTAAAAAAGACACAAGACCGAGAACGCCCCAGAGAAAGCCTTCAGCAAGACCCAGAACCTGCTTGTTTAATATTTTCCAATACCATGCTGCGAAAAGTTCATACCCTGGAAAGTCTCTTACAACGGATCACCGCTCATCAGCAGGCGGGAGAAGCGATTGTCTTTACGAATGGGTGTTTTGATTTGTTACATATCGGGCATACGCGATATCTGGAGGAAGCCAAACAACTTGGGGAACGATTAGTTGTCGGGATCAACAGCGACAAATCGGTTCGCCAACTGGCTAAAGGAACGAACCGGCCTATTTTGCCCGAGGAGCAGCGAGCCGAGGTAATTGCGGCATTAGGCTGCGTGGATTACGTGATACTTTTTGACGAGCCGGATCCCTTGAATCTCATTAAAGCCATCCAACCCAACGTCCTGGTCAAGGGAGGAGATTGGACACCGGAACGGATTGTCGGAAAAGATTTTGTCGAGGAACGGGGAGGATTTGTGCGGACGATTCCGCTCGTCCCGGATATTTCCACGACAACGATTATTCAACGTATTCTCACCGTTCAAGGCATCAGCCCATCCTCCTAGCCTGCAGTTCCAGAAAAATGTTCGTGGTTGGATTCAGATAATGAACGTCCCTTCCGTCTTACAACATTTCTCAAACCAGCTGCGTGCGATCGTTCCGACGATCCCTGAAAACAATTCCCCTCCATGTCTGCTCAGCACGCAACCGGCCTGTTTAGCCCTTGCCATGACTTTGTTCTCACTTTCCGGGAAGAAGGCCGCTGGCTCTGAAGGCCAGACACACCTCATTATCACCCCCACACAAGAAGAAGCCGAGGAACTGTATGAAGATTTGCAATTCTTCTTCTCGTTCATCGGGCGGGATCACGAGGCACTGGCCATGTTCCCCCCTTGGGCGACCATTCCTTACAACCCGGCGCTGCCGCCCCACAGCGTCATTTGTCAGCGGGTTCGCTCACTGCACCGTTTGTCCCGAGGTGAAGACGCAGTCCTGGTCAGTTCCCTCCCGGCAATATTGCACAAACTGCTTCCTCCAGAGGTCTTCTCCGAGGCATGCTTTTCTCTCAAGGTCGGCAGGTCATGCGAACGCGAGGTGCTTCTTCGTTCCTTGATCCGGTTGGGCTATGAACGAGGGTCGTTGGCTGAAATCCCGGGCGAGTTCAGCGTGCGTGGAGGCATCGTGGATATTTTCTCCACGGCTCAGGACCACCCCGTCCGCGTTGAATTTCTTGGGGATACGGTCGAATCCATTCGGACCTTTGACCCCTCGACCCAAGAGTCCATCACCCATCTCAAAGAAACATGGATCTTACCCACCCGAGAATTTATTCCTCCTGAGTCCGCACAACCGGATTCCTCCAGCGATCCCATCCAACCAAGCATTGAATGGGACCTGCCACGGTATTACCCCAAATTGGTCACACTCTTTGAATACATCCATACGCCGGTCACGGTCTCCCTCTATCGCCCGGTTGATCTGGATACCGCGGCTGGGCAATTCTGGAATTCGTTGTTAGAAACGTGGGAGCAACTCGAGCCTGGCCGGGGGGGCGCCTCTGCCCACGCGGACCCCGATCAACTCTATGAAGTGTGGGATACCATTAAAACTTACACGAGCATGTGCCCGACGGTGTATTGGGATAACGTGGCTCCTGATACCGCCACAATGCCCTGTGTGCCTTTGTCCTTACAGGCTCAGTCACCCGGCAGTGTCGGTTTAGGGATTCGGGGACTCCCTTTCAAGGAAACGCTTTCCAAACTTGATCAATTGCGCACGGACGCCGGAATCTTTTTTGTGGCTCGCAGCGAAGGGCAGGTGGAACGGCTGTTGTCCTTGCTACATGACCATGGGTTCCCGGCCAACAAGTGGCAACAACCCTTCCCCCAACAAGCCATGGATGCCCGCGCACCCTTTTATTGCCTCGAAGGAGATCTCTCGGCGGGGTTCATTTCGCCTGACGGACACATCGCGTTCGTCACCGAAGAAGAACTGTTCGGGAAAGGCATCCGGCACCGTCCCCACACCAAATCCCCCACCGCCAAATTTTTCTCGTCCCTGGATGATCTTAAAGAGGGCGACCTTGTCGTTCATCTTCAACATGGCATCGGGCGATATCTGGGCTTGCGACGGCTGGAGGTGCAAAGCTTTACCAGTGATTATTTGCTCCTGCAATTCGGTGGAACCGATACCCTGTATGTTCCGCTGGACCGTCTCAACCACATTCACCGGTATCGGGGAGCCGAACAACGATCCCCCAGATTGGATCGTTTGGGAGGCACCGCCTGGGGTAAAACAAAAGCCAAAGTCAAAAAAGGCATCGAGGATATGACCGAGGAACTCGTCGAACTCTATGCCAACCGGGAAGTGGCCCGCCGGGCGGCCTACCAGGAGGACACACTCCTGGTACATGAGTTTGAAGCCGGGTTTGAATATGATGAAACACCCGACCAGCTTCGCGCGATCGAAGAAATCGGGCGGGACATGGAATCGCCGAAACCGATGGACCGCCTGGTCTGTGGAGATGTGGGGTATGGCAAAACCGAGGTCGCCATGCGTGCCGCCTTTAAGGCGATTCAGGCCAATCGGCAGGTGGCCGTCCTCGTTCCCACAACACTCCTGGCTCAGCAACATTTTGAAAATTTTTCGGTGCGGTTTGCCCCTTTCCCGGTCAAAATCGGCATTCTGTCACGCTTCCAATCGACCAATGAAATCAAAGCTACGCTGAAA
>JAOUGQ010000205.1 GCA_029865515.1 Nitrospirota bacterium | reverse complement strand
TCAGTGGAAGATGAAGCTGCAAAAAACCTGGGACTGACGCTGGGATCAACGCTGATGTTGGATATTCAAGGGGTTCCATTTGAAGCTCGTGTCAGCAGCCTTCGACAGGTAGACTGGAGCAGTTTTTCCATGAACTTTTTTATGATTGTCGAGCCTGGCTCTCTTGATGATGCCCCCTTAACCTACATCGCCACGACCAGAGTTCCGAAACCCCTCGAAGTCCCTCTTCAACAAGCCATTGTGGCAGCCATGCCCAATGTGACGGCTATTAATGTGGGAGACGTGCTGGATAATATTGCCAGGATTTTTCGGCAGTTGGCCATGGGCATTCAGGCAATGGCACTGTTATGTCTTATGACGGGAGCCGTGGTCATGATTGCAGCGATTTCTATCAACCGGTACCGTCGCCTACATGAGTTGGCGATTTTGAAAGCCCTGGGAGGGAGTCGCAGCCTACTCCTGTTTTCACTCGGAATGGAATTCGGTCTGATTGGGGCGCTTGCGGGTCTTGTGGGACTTGTCCTGGGGTGTCTCCTCTCCTTTTCCATATTGCACCTCTTTTTTGACCTGACCTGGACGTTTGACCCGATCTTATTGGTCACAGGTTTGCTTCTGACGGTTGTCCTGACCCTTATGACCGGCTTCCTCGGTACCTACCGGTTACTTGGCTTCCCTCCTTTGTCCGTCCTCCGTCAAGAATAGTTTCCCGAGCTTAAGTCTCTCCCCGATGTTATCCAATGAGATACAGACTGTATGCCGTAGAATAAAAAATGCTCCACAATGTGGACTCTCACCCTGTGTCTATTTGAAAAATTACCAAACTGATCATGAAGAATTAGTTCTCCATTCATATATATTTCAATAAGTTATAATCACCATCCCCTTGAAAGAATTCTCACTCGTTGTTTGGGTACATTCTTTGCTTTATTTATGTAAGGCAAGTAGGAAGCATAAGAGGGAAGCCATGGAAATTATTCTTGCCATCTGTGTCACAGGCTCGGAATCTTTGGAGGAATGTTCTTTAATTGGAAAGGGCATTACGTTTCATCTTCAAAGGCACACCACTCTTCTAGTCTTCTAGCGCAAGCTAAAATGATTCCCTTAACAAACACACGGAGTGCGCACAACCGCTGGGTGGTCATGAGGAACCATCCCTTGGTTGATTCCGCCAAAGTTGAGCTGATATTCATTCGGCTATGTTCACCAGGAGGGTGGATTCAGTCATGTATCAAAACGAGGAGATCCTGATGTCCAAAAACACACTGATTATTGATGATGATGAAATGAGTCGCGGATTGCTCCGGATGGTCCTGGAATATGATGGATGCCATTGCACGGAAGCAGAAGATGGGGCCAGGGGGTTGTCTCTTCTTGAATCACAGCCCTTTGATGTCATAATCCTTGATAATGTCATGCCCGGCATGACCGGTATGGAGTTTTTGAACCGGTTTCGGCACATTTCACAAAATCCTGCTGTCCCGGTGATTATGGTGACAGGGTTTATCAGCGATGAAATCCGCGAGAAGGCCACCCGCTTAGGAGCCTACGCCATTATTGAAAAGCCGTATGATTTTGGTGAATTGCGGTCCATGGTGGCTCAACTCTGCCCTTCATCCGCTTCACCACAACCTCATGCATTATTACCTAAATAAGTCAGGCAGAATTCCCCCTCCACCTTGAGACACGGATGAAGGAATCATAACGACCCCCGGCAGCATTACCCCGTATTTCTATTTTCCGAACAACTGTCTCAGCAATTCCTCTCCGTCTTTCAAGAGCTGCTGTAATTCCTGTTCATCGCCCTGCAAGGCTTTCTCCAGCCGATGCTCCACGTTCTTTTTTACCTGATCCCCAAAGGATTTCGTATCCAATTGCAGGACCGGTTCCTGAACGGTCCCCAGCACCTGAAAAGGCAGCACCAACCTTCCCTGTTGACGCGCTATTTTTGCCATCGGAAACCGTTGAATAATCCGGTCGCCTAGGGCCGGTGAGACGGCAAGGTTCCCTTGGAGTGTCAACGAACGATTGAACCCGATGTGTCCTGCCCCTAGAAGCGAGAAATCCGGTGCATCCAGCGTCAACTGCCGAATAGCCAGGCCCGTCTCTTCCAGATCCGCTTGAGTGTCGATCAGAGAAAATTTTGTGGACCCGGTGGTTTCTCCCAGGAGACCCGGTAACTGAAGGGCCTCTTCCATTGCCTGCACAAGATCAAACCCGATCAACTGCCCATTCTGAATCCTCAATCGGAATGGTCCGTTCACCTTGGACCGCCAAGACGTCGGCCAAGACGCCGCAATGCTCCAGTTCAATTCTCCCGTCCCCGTCAAGCTGAGTGAAGAAGAACGAACGGTTTGCAGAATTGGCTCAACGGCAAAATGCTTGAAATTTCCCTGGAGTGAGAACATGGGGGCGGAAAGTGTCCCATCCCATTTCCCATGCGCCTTAACACTTCCCTTGAAAGCGTTGGCATTGAGGGACATCAGATCCACCCGGGCCCCTTGGATCACGGCCTCAAAACGGATCGACTCCAAGGAAAATGGGCGTTGAACAGAAAGAGCCAGAGGAAAATCCTGAGAGAACACGGCAGGAGACTCACCAGACAGATCAAAACGTGAAGGCGTGCCCTTGCCTGAAAGATGAATGGTAGACCCGCCCAATTGGAGATCCAGGGTAAGAGGATCGATCCTCACTCCCGAGGACTGGGCCAATCGCTGGTTGGGGAAAAGCGGTGCCATCAGATGCGCCTGAATCTGTTTCAATGCCACCGGCTTGACCAACCCCAGATCCACGGGAATATCATCTATCGACACGTTTGGTATCTGCACGTCCAGCTCAAGCCTCCCATCCATTACCTTGCCCTGTGCAGTTGCCTCTACCTTTCCTAACCTGCCCACCACATCGATCACAGGAACATCCAAGTTTGACTGAAGGGGGCCAAATCGCCCGTTCATCTCCAAGGAGAGTCGATAGGGCATAACCATACCCTGGACTTGAATACTTGCCGTCTGTCCAATTTGTACGGAATTGGTCACGAATGCCAGATTATCAAGCTGGTAGGAACGGGAGTGTTCTTGGGAACGATCCTCATACTGCAAGATTCCTCCGGTCATGGAGAAACGTTCCACTGCAAACACTCCCAACAAGGGCTTGAGGGACCCTTCCGTTCCAGAAGCCCCTTTCCCGGGTGGCTGAAGAGAGGGATCCTTTCCGATGGTGGCGGTATTTAACATACCATCCTGCGTGCGAATGACACGCACGATCGGATTCTGAATAACAACATGTTCCACCTGAATACGCCTGGACAACAGTGGCTTCCACTGAATCACCACTTCGGCGGACGGAATCGTGACAAAAGGAGTGGGACTGAACGCCTGATCATCGGCAATCGTGATGTCCCGCAACCGAACTCCTAGTGTGGGGAAGATGGTTAATCGGACATCCTGAACATCAACTGGTCGATGAAGTGCCTGTTCCAGAAGGGGCAAATACCGATCCCGATACCGATTCAAATCCAACAAAACCGGCAGGAGGAGAATGACGACGAGACAAAGGCCGATGACAATGACGACACCCACGATGATGTTCCTCTTCACAGTTGTGTTCTTTCTACAATCAAACAAGGAGATCGATCATTTTACCATGCCCCATTCCTCTCTGTGGGCCAATCATCCTGAGATATCGACACATCCATGGCTATCAGGTATCTTCAATGCTCCAAATTAAACACACAAGAGGAAATTTTCTCGTGAACGCCGTGAGTGAACAATCTTCCGCTCTCCCGATTCGGCATGTCGTATTAGTCGACGCCTCAGGCTTCATTTTCCGGGCATTTCATGCCATCCAGATCCTCACCCGCCCGGATGGCACCCCCGTCAACGCCGTCTATGGATTCATCACAATGTTGATGAAACTGTTGGACGATATGCAGCCGGACCATATCGCCATCATTTTTGACTCCGCGCGCAAAACCTTTCGAAACGATCTGGCCCCCAGCTATAAGGCCAACCGCAGTGAACCACCTGAGGAGTTGGTGCCCCAATTCCCTCTCGTCCGGGAGGCGACCCGTGCCTTTAATTTGGATTGCATTGAGTTAAACGGATTCGAGGCTGACGATCTGATCGCCACGTACACCAAGGAAGCGTTGGAAGCCGGCGCGGACGTGACCATTGTGTCCTCGGACAAAGATCTCATGCAGTTGGTATCGGACCAGGTCAGCATGTTCGATTCCCTCAAAAACCGTCGAATCGGCCCCGAGCAAGTTCATGAAAAATTCGGCGTTCCCCCCGAGAAAGTTGTGGATGTCCAAGCTTTGGCGGGAGATTCGACGGACAATGTGCCCGGCGTTCCAGGCATCGGGGTGAAAACAGCCGCCCAACTCATCCAGGAATATGGAGACCTGGACACGCTCCTGGCACGCGCCTCCGAAATTAAGCAGCACAAGCGGCGCGAAAGTCTCATTGAACATGCCGATAAGGCCCGCCTCTCGCGTGAATTGGTCCAGCTTCGCTCCGATGTGCCACTGGCGATCCCCTTGGAACAATTGGAGCGACGACAGCCCAATATGGAATTATTAACAAAATTTCTCAATGAACAAGGCTTTAAATCGATTCTGGCTCGTATTCAAAGCCGCGTACAGGGTGACCAGGGTCCCAGCCCCACACTCCCTACACAACCAGCAACCCAAAGACAGGAAACCAAAGAGCCGGAAAAAAAGACGCTGCCCATCAAAACCCACTACGAATTAGTCCAGACCGTGTCGGCGCTTCAGGGTTGGGTAAATGAGGCCACTCGTCGTGGGATTGTTGCCGTAGACACGGAAACCACATCTCTCGATCAAACCCGGGCTGAGTTGGTCGGTATCTCCTTGAGCCTCGAACCCGGCCATGCGTGTTATGTGCCTGTCGGTCATGTGGCACCAGGATCCACTTCCCATCTGGATTTGTTATCGCACGACACGTCCGCCTCCTTGCCGGAAACCCCGGCACAAATTCCACTCCAACGAGCCCTCGACATCCTGAAACCACTATTGAACGACCCCGGTGTGCTCAAAATCGGGCACAATATTAAATACGACATCGTCGTTCTTCGCCGGTATGGCCTCGACGTTTCTCCGATTGACGATACCATGCTGCTCTCATACGTATTAGAAGGGGGCATGCATGGACATGGCATGGACGAACTAGCGGAACGGTTTTTGGGCCATACCACGATCAAATTCAAAGACGTCACGGGCAGCGGAAAATCCCAGGTTACTTTCGATCAAGTTCCCCTGGACAAAGCGCTGGAATACGCCGCGGAAGATGCCGATGTGACCCTGCGACTGCATCAGGTCCTCAAGCCCCGTCTCATCAGTGAACACATGACCACCGTATACGAAACGCTCGAGCGTCACTTGATTCCCGTGCTGGCAACCATGGAGCAGACCGGCATCAAAGTCGATGTGTCACAACTCAGACAGGTCAGCCAGGATTTTTCTCGCCGCCTCCAGGATCTGGAACACCAGATTCATCGACTGGCGGGCAAAACCTTCAATGTCGGTTCCCCCAAACAACTGGGAGAAGTGTTGTTTGACCACCTGGCCCTGGGAGAAGGTCAAAAAGGCAAAGCCGGCAGCTATGGAAC
>JAOUGQ010000204.1 GCA_029865515.1 Nitrospirota bacterium | reverse complement strand
GGTCGGGATGACAATGGAGAAAAATGGGGGAGGTGAGTGCATCGGCACGCATCACACTCTTTTTAGAGAAGGAGCCACATCCGGCTTTACCTTAAAAGATATCAGTCTTTTATGAAAGGCACGGGCTGGTTGTTTGACTCTTCTATCGAGCATTCTCATCCCTTTCCTCGTTTTCCTACACCGAGTCAGCCCATTTTCGCATGGACTCAGGAGACATCATGGTCGAATACATCCCCAACATTTCAGACGTGCGGGCAAGACAGGACACTCCCAACAGGACCGGAAAGATTAGCGTCCGTCGCAAGGGATGAATACCAAGTAACCGGCTGACTCTGAACCATCGGGGAACATCTAACGCCATGTGCCACATCATCGTCATCACTGGTTCAAATATCTTCATTCCAGCGATCCATTGATTGGGGTATTTTTTGTCCAAACGCCGCAGCATGTAGACTTCATAGCCATAACGAAAGTGAAGACATTTCAGCCAATACCACCACGAAAAATAGTGTGTCACACATTGCTTTGGCTGCAAGACCAGTTTTGCTCCCCCATCCAGGAAGGATCTCGCGAGGAGGGGGGCGCCGCAAAGCCTCCCAAACTGAGTGTTGTATTGATACTGATGAAAGGTCTCAGCCCGAAGGCCGAAATTGTGATCCATGAACCCCACAGGCTTGGGCAGCTGTCGGGAGGGATCGACCTCTTTGCCCACGATCCACCCCCATGTAATGCAAGCCGCAGCCAGTCGAGTAGGACGATCCCATTCCCAGCTGCCCGTACTCTTAAACAGACTCAACCCAATCGACACATCGCCACCGCCATGAATACCCTCTACAAGTGATGAGAGCCAACTCCTGTGAGGATAGACGTCTGAATCGGTAAAGGCCAAAATCTCCGCGGTGGCGAACTGTGCTCCACGATTCTTCAGTTGCAAATAGGTCAACCCTTCGGCCTCTACAGCCTTCAACCCCCAAAACGGTGTGCCGGAGGCGTAACGTTCCTTCCATGCTTTCACCTGCGTGGGACTTCCCATGAGAATCACCTCGACCTGGTCCACTGGAAAATCTTGTTCCTTCAACGCTTCCAAAGTGTTTATGGCCTTTCCGAGATCACGGGTTTCGTTATAGCCTTCCACGATGACTGAGACGACAGGCTTATCCAACTTTTTCAGACCTTGATCCATTTTGTCTCCCTTGGGTGAAGTCTGAGATTTACAGAGCTGCGACTATGGAGGGGCCGGCAACCAGTTGTTCATAGACTGCTACAAATTCTTCAACCTGGCGCGCCAAACTCCATCGAACCTGGGCCACGCCCCGTGCTGCTTCTCCCATCGTTTCTGCCAGTCTTCGATCCAGTAATAAAACCAACAATTTTTCGGCCAAGGCTTCTGCGTTATCCGGGGGAACCAAGAAACCCGTGCGCCCCTGCTCAACGATCTCTTGAAGTCCTCCAGTCGCACTAGCCACGACGGCTCTCCCCCGCATCATGGCCTCAACCGCCACAAGCCCAAATGGCTCGGCCCACCGGGATGGGACCACTTGCACCCAGGCTTCTCTCGCACGTGTTTCCAATTCGTTCCTTGTTAGATGACCAGACATGGATACCGCATTTCCAAGTCCAAGCCCTTGAACGAGAGTTCTCAAAGCTTCCTCCTCCCTACCGCTTCCTGCAATAAGGAGTTGGGCATTGGGAACCTTGTTGCGTACAGATTTAAAGGCACGAAGTAGGACATCTACACCTTTCTCCCTGGTCAGACGACCGGCGTAGACCACCATAGGGTCTCCTGCCAGGCCAGCTTTGGATTTTTGCACCGGCACACCGTTCAAAATGACTTGCACAGGCTGGATCCCCTCCGCCACCAATGCCGCCTTAGTGGCTTCACTGTTGGCAATGATACGGGCAAACACCCCTCTCCACCGCCGCCAGAGGCTCATCTGAATCATCAAGGGCATCCAGTCTCGCAACGGCAGACATCGGTTCTTGTAGCATGCGGCACCCGGCGACACTCGACAAGGTTGCCCATTTGGCAATAACTTGGTTCCTACCGGACATACCGGCCGGTACCAGACAACATGATAGACACTCGGTACGGATTTGAGCAGCGGTAGAATCAACGGGGACAATTGAGTCAGAAACATCCGGACATGCACGACATCGGGCCGAAATTCTCGCAACACCTGTTGGAGCGCACGGTAGGCCCACACATTGGCCGTTTGAAGCAGAGTGCGATAGCGCGAGATGGAGCCAAAACATCGATAGTCAGCTTCGTGTTCCTCCTCGCAGCCTTTCGCTCCCATCTCTGCGGCAGTTGTCGTCATCAATCGTGCATCATGCCCTCGTTTTCGTAATTCGTCACGAAGAGCAAAGGAAAGAACCTCTGCACCCCCCATGGGTACCCCATAATCATTCAGCAACAAAATGCGCATCCAAACTCGACCCCGTTGGTGAGATGCGTTTAGATGAGGCCCTTTTCCCGATACCACTGTAATGTTTCACGGATGCCCTGTTCGATCGTGATTTTCGGTTCAAACCCCAATTCCCGTTTGGCTTTTTCGAGTGATAGGACCTTGTCCGAGATGAACAATTCATAATCATTGGCACGTGGAAGTGTGACCCCGAACAATCGATATGAAAGGCAACTCAACCCATGAAACACCCGATAAGGGAAATCCGGAAGCCGCATCGAAGAAATGGAGACCCCCAGTTCTTTGGCAAATAATTCCACAAATTCATCAATCCTGGTTGCGGCTTTTCCCGCCAGCAAATAGCATTGTCCTTCAATATTGGGTTTCTCACCGCAACGACGAAGCCCGTCCACAATATCTAAGACGTGGCCGGTATGGGTATGATTGCGACCGGATCCGATGATACGAAACCTGCCGGTGCCGATTGCCCGAAATAAAGGAACCCAGCTCATCGATCCTCTCCCCAGGAGTCCGGGAAATCGTGCAATGACCACAGGAAACTGGTGGTCCCTCTGTGCGGCCAGGACGAGTGCTTCTCCAGCCACTTTTGCCTCCTGATAGGGAGAGTCGGGGTTGAGGGGACTGGCTTCATCCACCGGTGCCTCGGAGATCATGCCATACACACCTGCAGTGCTGGAATACACCATTCTGGAGACTCCGGCTTTCAACGCTGCTCGCACCACATGCCTGGTTCCCTCGCAATTCACGGCCATCGCTTCTTTTCGAGAAGGTTTTTGTCGGGATGTCAGAGCGGCTAAATGATAGACCTGGTCGCATCCCTGCAGGGCCCGTTCAACCGAGGGGGGATCGACAAGGTCACCCCTTACGATTTCCACTCCACGTCGCTCTAAAGCAGAAGTGTCTTTGTTTGGACGGACAAACCCACGTACGGTATGGCCATCCCTCAACAAACTTTCTGCGAGATAACTCCCGACAAAACCCGCCGCTCCGGTGATCAGAACTTTCATTGATCTCTCTTCTCACTCTATACAGTGACTCTCATTTATTCTTCGCCAATATTGATTGAAGTCAGATTTACCCTCCCCGGATTATCACGACCTTGTTATAAATGAACCCGATGGTCCAACCCAGAACACCCCCGGTCAGGGCTCCATACAAGAATCCGATCACACTGCCTGGCCATGTGACCGAATACCCGATGAAATAGTTCGAGAGTAACTGAAGATGGGGGCCAACCTGTGGTCCGCCCTCGAGAAGAAGCCAGACGGTCATGATAAAAAGGCCTAATCCACAAATCAGCCCACAAACCACTGCCAACACCCCTCCCTGAATCTTGGCTACAGCCCGGCTAATCTCTTCATTCGCTTTTGGATTCGTACGCATACCCTCCCCTCCAGGGCTCCTTGTTTTAGTTATACCTTATCCAGCAAATTACGACGACGAGCTACTTCCCCTCGCCACCGCATGAAGTACGCGTAAGCATTCATCCCCCAATTCCGGAATGACGCACCCGAATATCCTATCAAAAATCCCCCAAGTCCTCCTTCTAGTAATCCAACCAGAGCCCCACCCCAGGTTACATCATAACCAAAGAAAAATTGTCCAAGCAGAGACAAGTTTAGCCCCACTTCTGGTCCTCCTTGGATGATCAAAATTGCCGTCGCAATGAAGATGAGGAGACCACTGACCGTACCAACGGCCACACCCATGGCGACCGGGTCCAGCCTGGCAAACAGGGTCTCGAGTAATTCTTCTTCGTCCTCCCTGAGGGGTTCTTCAACAGTCACCTGAACCCGTGCGGGCACCATTCGATCACCGGCACTGACGGGAGTACTCCGTCCCTCTTCGTGATATTCTTTTTCAGTATTGACCGCCCAAACGTCGTGCGTCCCGCCCATGATGTTTCGGGCAGCATAGACGCCCGTTACCATGGAATGATCCTGATTGTTGTATCGATGCAGCCCGTTTCGTCCGATGGTTTGGAGATTTGTCAATGTTTCCAGATACTGCCGGACTGTTGCGACGTAATCCTGATATTGATGATCGTAAACCGGATACGCCTTTTCCATTCGGACAACGGTTCCATCCTCAACCTCTCGCGGATGAATAAGTCCAATTTGGGCACATTCCCGCACACCGAGTTCGATCAATCGATCGTTTGACCATGTCCATTCTTCGTCTTTGTCCCATAAAAAGTACTCGAGCCCCAGCGACGTCCGTGAGGGGTTCGGCACCATATATGGACTCCAGTTCTTGTAATTCTGCATCCGTCCCATTTTGACTTCCGGAGAATGAATATAGATCCAGTTATCCGGAAAGACCGATTCACGGTTGACCACCAGAACCACCGTTAAATAATCACGATACCGCAGGCCCTTGGCGGCCCGAACGACTTTCTCAGGTGGTTGCGGGTCCATGGCCTCAACTAACTCCCTGAGGGGCATAGTTGAAACAAAATGGCTGCCTTCAAAGTCCAGGCGCTCCCCGGTTTCAGTTCGGCCGGACACACACTCTACTCGACCATGCCGGTGCGTAATCTTTTCGACTTTGATGCCCTTTAAGGTTGGTGATCCATAACCCGCCACTAACTCCTCACACTTTTCCCACATCATGCCCGGACCAAAGCGCGGATAATGGAACTCCTCAATGAGGGAGGTAACAACTTTCCCATTCCTCGCACCGAGGAAAGCATTTAACACAGCCTCTTTCAGAGAGAGATTCTTGATCCGCTGCGCCGCCCAATCAGCTGATATTTCATTGCAGGGAATCCCCCACACTTTTTCCGTGTAGGTCTTGAAGAAGATCTGGTAGAGGCGGGTCCCGAAGCGATTAATGACCCATTGCTCAAAATTCTCCTCATTCGGACTGGGAAACATTTTACTTTTTGCATAACTGAAACCCACCAGGAGTGCCTCCACCGGCCCCAAGCCGGCCAACGCATTGGTCGCTTTGAGGGGATAGTCGAAAAACTTATTATTGTAGTGGATCCGCGAGATTCGTGGCCGAAGGAGAAAGTTATCACCAAGGATCTCATGCCATAGCTCGTTCACCATCGGGACTTTCGAGAAGAATCGATGGCCTCCGATATCAAACCGAAAATCTTTATAGCTGACCGTTTGGGATATTCCACCAACCTGTTTCCCGGCCTCGAGGAGGGTTGAGGGTAGACCGTTTTTGCCCAACTCATACGCGGTTGTTAAACCGGCA
>JAOUGQ010000203.1 GCA_029865515.1 Nitrospirota bacterium | reverse complement strand
GTGTCTCCTTTGGTTGTAGTGGCGTGTGTGTCACTGTGGTGTTCCCGAATCGGGTTCCGGTTCAAGCTGACGTGTTCGTGTCGCAGCCGCAATGTAGACCGTGGCCAGGATGCTGAAGATATAGGCCTGCACCATGCCGGTGAGCAGGCCGAGCAGGCTCATGAGGATCGGGAAGATGAAGGGGGTGATGGTCAGCAGAATGCCGACAATCATGGCCCCGCTCATCATATTGCCGAACAAGCGGACGGCCAGGGCCAGGGTGCGGGAAAATTCGCTGATAATGTTAAACGGCAGCATGATGACGGTCGGCTTCAGATAGGACTTGAGATACCCGCCAACTCCTTGCTCCTCGATGCCGAAGAGCGGGACGGCGACAAACACACACAGTGCGAGAGCGACCGTGGTCGAGAGAGAGCCTGTTGGCGGCTCGTAACCTGGAATGATCGTACAGAGGCTGGCTACGGCGACGAACAGGAAAATTGTTCCCAGAAAGCTGAGATACTTGTGCGGGTGTCTCAGTCCCACCTCTTCAATTTGTTTCTGAATGGCGGTGACGACGATTTCCAGAAAATTCTGCCAGCGGGAGCGTTTCAAGCCCGTGGAAAGGTTACGGGTAATGAGTGTTGATCCGAAGGCCAACACAAGCATCAATCCCCACGTGACGACAATCGTGGCATTCAGCTTGATGAATCCGTATTGCCAGAAAATAATTTCATCCGGGCTAAGGTGCATGGCCGGCCTCCTGTGTCAGGCGGGTGGACTTTTCAGAGAAGCGAGTGAGCCTTGTCACGGTCAACCGTGCAAGGGTAAATCCCAAGAGGCATGCCAGCAGCCTCATCCAATGGCCGTCCGAGACCACATAAAAACCAGCCAGGGTTATGCTGGTTCGCAGCAGGAGGCTGCCGAAGAACCAACGGGCCGGCCGTGTGGATGACACACCTTTCCGAACGGTCCACCACAGGCCCCCGAAAAACATGGCTCCAAGCAATACGCCCGCAATCAACGCCGGCATCAGGCCCAAGATTTCATTCATCGTGATTCTCCTGTTCGGCTCGTATTTCCTGATCTTCTTTGATCACCCAATGCCACGCATTCAGACAGCCGATAATCAGGCCGATGAAGAGCAGTGTGAGCGTCCATGAATGCGGTCGGGGATAGTGCTTGTCCAGCCAGAGACCAAGCGCCGCGCCGAGCAGTGTTGGAATCGCTACCGACCAGCCGATCAGTCCCATCATCCCCAACCCGAACCAGATGGTCCGCGTAATGTGACGTTGCGCTTTGAGTTTGCGCGCGGCTTTCGTTCCGACCTGCCGGGCTAAGGTCGTTTTTCCCCTGGATGGTTTCTCTTCCGGTTCCTCAGCCATGGCGAAAATCCGCGAAGCGGCGCACAAAGCTACTTTCCAGCTTGGTCATCACGGAGCGGAGGTTTTGCTCATCTTCGTCCAGGTTCAGAAATTCACGTTCCACCTCCTCGCGCAGTTGGCGGAGATCGGTTCCGGCAATCGCATTGCGCACGGAGATCAGGACGGTCCGGCCGCTTTTGACCAGCACCCCCTCGTCGAGGGCGACGTACCTCTCACCCTCCCCCTCGTTTTCGTAGATCAGTATCCCCGGCTCAAGTGCCGCCACGCAGTCCAGCCGCTGGGGCAAGAGCCCAAACGAGCCCTCGCGGGTTTCCGCGACAATACGTGTCACCGCGTTCTGTTCGGCGAAGATCCGGAATGGTAGAAGGATTTTCAGGTTCATGAGAGTCGGCTGCATCTTCGACCTCCGGTTTCAGAATCGATGGTGTTGTGATGACCGTTCGGACTTCGCATTGGGCTTCGAGCCGTCCTTGGACGTGGGCCTTGACTCATAGTCCGTTTGACCTGTGGGTTTGACCGACCTGGATTTTTCCTTCGCTTCCTCCACCCCGCCAATCATGTAAAGCGCATGCTCGGGGTAATCCTTAAACTCGTCTTGCAAAATCCGTTCACAACCGTCAAGGGCGTCCTTGCGGCTGACGAGTTTTCCTTTAAGGCCTGAGAACTGTTCAGTGGTAAAAAACGGCTGAGTGAGAAAGCGCTCCAGGCGTCTGGCGCGCGCGACCACGTTACGGTCCTCCGGGGACAATTGCTCCAAGCCAAGCATCGCGATGATGTCCTTGAGTTCGGCATATTGGGCCAATGTTCGCCGGACTTCCTGCGCGATGTGGTAATGCCGTTCGCCGATCGTGCCCGGCGTGGCTATTTTTGAACTGGACTGCAAGGGGTCGATGGCCGGGTAGAGCCCCTCACTGGCCCGTTTGCGGGAAAGCACGATGGAGGCGGAAAGATGAGAGAAGGTGTGCACCGCTGCGGGATCGGTAAAATCGTCCGCCGGCACATACACCGCTTGAATCGACGTTATGGCCCCCGTATCGGTGTTGGCGATGCGCTCTTCCAACCTGGCCAATTCGGTGCCCATCGTGGGCTGATAGCCCAGACGCGATGGCATCTGCCCCATCAAGCCTGATACTTCCGAGCCGGCCTGGATGAAACGGAAAATATTGTCGATGAGCAACAGCACGTCGCGGTGTTCGTCGTCCCGGAAATACTCCGCCATGGTCAGGGCCGCGTGCCCTACACGGAATCGGCTGCCCGGGGGTTCGTTCATCTGCCCGAACACCATCACCATGTTCGGCAGTACCCCGGCTTCCTTCATTTCGCGGTACAGTTCTTCTCCTTCACGACAGCGTTCGCCTATCCCGCAGAAAATACTGACGCCCTGGTGGTGCCCGATCATGTTGTGAATCATCTCGGTGAGCAAAACCGTCTTGCCCACCCCCGCTCCCCCAAACAAACCGGCTTTGCCGCCGCGTTCCAGTGGCATGAGGACATCAATCGCCTTGATGCCGGTCTCGAAGATTTCGGATTTGGTGGAGCGCCGGCCTAAGGCCGGCGGGTCCCGATGGACGGTGCGGTATTGAATATCTGATGGTGCCGGCTCCCGGTCGATGGTGTTTCCGAACACGTCGAACATGCGGGAAAGAATTCCCTTGCCGACCGGTGCCATCAGCGGCCCGCCGGTGTCTTCCACGACCATGCCGCGTGCAAGCCCTTGCGTAGGTGTGAGCGCAATTCCGCGTATCCGATGCGTATCGAGCTGTGACAACACCTCGATGGCAATTTGGTTGTCCTGTCCGGCGCGCAATAACGAATAGATGGGCGGTAAATGGTTCTCGAACCGGATATCCACCACACTGCCGCGTACGGCCACCACCGCGCCGGGATTTGAGTGCCGAGTGTTATGGTCCATTCGATGGGTCCTTGAATGTCCGGTCACTCCGGATCAGTTCGTTGACTGAGTTTTCTTCAGTCAGTGAAAGGCACCTGTGCTTTCTATATTATCTGGATAGAGTATCCAGAATCACGTGCTCTTAAGTAGAGAGCAGGCGGGTCTCTGTGTGTCTGGCCCGTCTGAGCATTCATTTCCGTATTCCAATCCGGATTTCATTGTAACCCTGACCTTCGCCGGCCCTGATGAGGGCTTGTCGGGTCATGACAGGCCCGATGAATTCGAAGATGATCGTGGATCCAATGGTAACCGGAAGAATCACTTCCTTGAGTTCGGGCAGATGCTGACTCGCCAGCAGCGCCATTCCCAACGCCACTCCGGCCTGTGGCCAGAGCGCGATACCCATCCACTTCCGCCAGAGAGGGGGGGCCTCACTGATGATTCCTCCCACCCATGCGCCCCCAACGAGACCAAGCAGCCGAAACAGAATGTAGGCGAGGCCCAGCAAGCTGGCTGCCCGCAAGGAATCGAGGTCAAGTGAGGCTCCCGCTAAAATAAAAAAGAGAATCATGAAAGGCCATTCGATTCCTTCAATAGCTGTAAAAGGACGCCGATGATGGGTAGCGAGATTTGCCACGGTGGCTCCCAGCGCCATCCCAGCTAAAATAAATGACACATTCAGCCAAACAGCCATTCCTCCGCACAAAAAGACGATGCCCAATGCTTCGGCTTGGGTCGGTTCCCCTGGTTGAAGACGTCCCGTTAAATAGGCCATGGGAATTCCCAGAAGGAGGCCCAGCAGTAAGGCCCCCACGATTTCCCATATCCCCAGGAGGAGCATATCCCACCCCTCTCCCTTTCCGTAAAACGCCTGAGCGATCGCCAATAAAAAACAGAACACGATAAGTCCCCAGGCATCGTCGATGCCCACAACACTTTCCAATGTTTTAGAAAATTCTCCGTTGCCTTTGACCTCGTGGATCACATCGATGATGGCAACCGGGTCACTCGCCGGAGCAATGCCTGCCAGAAGAAGAGCGATGACCGGAGGAAACCCCAGCAGGACAAGGCCAAGGAACATGGCGGTTGCCGCTCCCAACACCTCCCCTATAGAAATCCAGAGAACCGGCCTCCCTCTTTTTCTCAGAGATGGCAGCGTCATATGATGGCCTACCAGAAATCCCATCATGGATAAGGCGATGTTGGTGACAACCGGAAACCAATCTTCCCGGAAGTCCGGTAAGGCGTTGAGTCCCGATGGCCCGATTGCAAATCCGGCCAGCAGTAATAACGTGACTCTCGGGAAAAATGTTCGACGTCCCAATAAATCAGTGAAAAGCCCTACAAGAAAGAGGGTGCCAAGCGTCATCAGGATTTTGGGGATGTCATCCATCTCGTGTGTAGTCAACAACGCTCAATTTCGATGGCTTTCGTGTCGGACACGCTACCAGGCATGAAGGTTGTTTGAAAGAAACATGTTATCAACCTTACCGAGTGCTCCGGTTCCGGCCGAATGGCCTGGGACCGCCCATTGAGGCATATGTGTGAAGTCAGAGTCGCTTTCGACCACGAGGGCCCTATCAGGAAGGCGGGAATGCCATGCGGACCGCGCCATGCGCTGCCCATCCCGTGTGCATGATGGAAAATGGGTATCCTCGAAGGGATAGAACAGCGGAAGAAGGGCGTGGGACAACGGAAGCTAGGTAATGTTGTCTGATATCCACGATGAGCCAACGCTAGAAAAGTCCGCCGATGAAATGAGGGCAATGCCCTCGCTGGCTTCTTTTGCCAGGGGAAAATCCCTGCTCCTGGAGATTTCCGCGATGCCCGTCGTCCACTCAATTCATTTGCGTGAACCGGATAATGGTTTTCGACGATTCCTTTTCGTTTCCGATTTGGCGGGTTTGGGAATTGCGTCAATATCTATAAAGGGCTGCAATTTATGATACGGATAGGGTACGCACAGCACCGGACAATTCACGGTGCGAACCACTTTTTCGGCCGTGCTGCCGAAAAAGATCCTGGTAATATCCCCCGTTTGCCCCCCATAACTCCCCATGACCACCAGGTCCACGTGTTCGGTTCGTGCCAGTCTGGCAATTTCCACAAAGGGTTTTCCTTCGCTGAGGAGGCGGGTAATTTTGATCCCCTTGGCTTCAGGCAAAGCCAACAGACCCCGTGCCAGGAGACGGGCATGATGATGTAACCGCTTTTTTTGGGCTTTCTCCTCTGAAGGGAGTGCGAGTCCGAGAGCATTCAGAGCATCCAGAGATTTGGTATCTACGACATGGAGGAGAATAACCTGTGATTGGAAGCTCCGTGCTAAGCGAAGGGTCACCAGAAACGCTTCTCGTGAGCATGGAGAAAAATCGACCGGTATCAGAATT
>JAOUGQ010000202.1 GCA_029865515.1 Nitrospirota bacterium | reverse complement strand
CGACTTCAATATCGGAAAGGGCCGTCAGACAGCGGGGGCACCAATTAATTAATCGTTCACCCCGATAAATGAGACCTTCTTCAAAAAGGCGAACAAACACTTCTCGAACCGCGAGGGAGAGTCCTTTGTCCATGGTGAACCGAAGGCGAGACCAGTCGCATGAGGCCCCCAGTTGTTTCAGTTGTTCAATAATGGTATCGCCGGATTGGTGTCTCCACTTCCAGACCCGGTCAATGAAGGCTTGGCGACCGAGTTGTTCCCGTGATTGACCTTCCTGAGCGAGTTGTCGCTCGACTACATTTTGGGTTGCGATACCGGCATGGTCTGTTCCTGGTATCCAAAGAGTCTTCAGTCCCTGCATGCGTCGCCATCGAACAATAATGTCCTGTAGGGCCATATTGAGGGCATGCCCAATGTGGAGTGAGCCGGTGACATTCGGAGGAGGAATGACCAGACAAAATGAAGGGGAATTGCTCTTCAGGTCAGGCTGGAAGAGGAGGTGCTCAATCCAGTAGGCTCCCCATCGCTGTTCGACTTCACCGGGATTGTAGATTTTATCTAATTGGGGAGATGGCATACTCAGCTGATGGGTTCCTATGGAATCGGGTAAAAGCTTTCGATGTTATCACGGGCCCTACAGCCTCGCAACACGACCTCTTGTTCCCATTGTGAGACCTATGGTAAAGATACGTGAGCAACGGTATATCTCATTTACTTAAATTTTTGCTGGAGGATGTTCAATGCCACGTGGTCGTCAAAAAGATCGTGATTTACGAAGAAAGCACCGGAAAAATCAACAACGGATAAAAGGTTTGGAAGTTGCCAGGCGAGAAAAAGGCAAAAAGAAATAAATAGCCTATTTTTTAAGTTTTTATTAGATGTTTATTTCTACCATTTCTTTCCTCTTCTTTTTTCTTTCCTGATTGTCTGATTCTATAAAAACGGTCTTGTTCGAAGGAGAAGTATTTAATCCTTCCTTCTCCCCTCGGCCCTTTCCTCGCATATCATTATTCCCCTCATGAGTTCCTCGCCGATAAAAGCCATTTTTTTTGATGCCGTAGGGACATTGTTTGATGTGAAGGGATCCGTTGGAGAGGTGTATTTGACCTATGCCAAAAAATACGGAGTTCCGGCTACTGAACAGACCAAAAATGCGCTGAATGTAGCTTTTAAACAAACCATGAAAGAAATGCCTCTTCCGATTTTTTCGGTTAATCGGCCTGAAAAGCTGAAACAATGTGAGCGGCTGTGGTGGTTTGATGTGGTGCATGCAGTATTTTATCGGGTAGGAATGTTTGAAGGGTTTGACGATTTTTTCGATGAGGTGTTCGAGGCCTTCGGCCAGTCAACTCATTGGGAAATTTTCCCTGAAACACGTGAAGTTTTAACTCAGTTGAAACAGCGAGGGTTTGAACTCGGAGTTATCTCCAACTTTGATACCCGGTTTTTTCAAGTTTTCCGCGCGCTTGGCCTCAATGCTTTTTTTGATTCTGTTACCATTTCCAGCTTGGCAGGAGCTGCCAAGCCAGCCAAGAAGATTTTTACTCATGCACTCGACCAGCATATGCTGATTCCCCAAGAAGCTCTACATGTAGGAGATCACGTTATTGAGGACTATGAGGGGGCTCGACAGGCTGGTCTTCATGCCGTGTTGATTGATCGTTTATCGGATAGACCGTCTATTAAGCAAACGCTTTCAAGTTTGGCCCAACTGCCTTTATATGATCTCTTGTGTCCTTAAATATAGGCTGCCTTAACCTTGTCCTTTCAGCTCCCGCGGTTGGTCAATGGGCCGGCTGCTGTCGGCAGGCGGTTTATTCTCACCGACCAAGGAAGAGGTAGCACACATAGGGGATACAGTTTGTCCAATAAAATGCTTGTCTCGATATCCCAGGATTGCAAAAGGAACATTAATGGTATGGGGACAGTTACACGGAAAGGGGAACTTGACCATTTCTTCCATTCAGGCTAATGTAGACAACCAAATTCCCTTAAGTAGTAGTGTGGCTTGATAATTTTAAGGGCCCTTCTCGAGAATCCTCTTTAAAGACATTCCTTTAATCGGGTAATTAATGGAATTTTTCGCTATTTGTGGACTGTTGAATGGAGTGGCAGCCATTGGGCTTGCTTCCTTGGTTTATCTACGCGAACCCAAGGATCCTCGACATTGGACATTCGGTTTATTCGGAATTTCCACTGCCGTATGGAGTTTAGGGTATTTTGCTTGGCAAATCTCAGGTTCTGAGGCTTTTGCTCTCCTCAATCTCCGGATATTAATGGCCGGAGCCATATTTATCCCCATTACCTTCTTGCATCATGTTCTTTCTTTACTCCAGAAAGAGAATTCCTGTCGGACGATTATTAAATGGAATTACATTATCGGAGCGATTTTTTTAATTACAGATCTCACGCCTTTCTTTATTGAAGGGGTCCGCCCCATTTCTGTGTTTCCTTTTTGGGGTGTGCCTGGTATCGCCTTCCATTTTTGTTTAATTTGGTGGGTAGGTCTCGTAATTTTTGCTCACGTTCTTCTCTTTCAAGCCTATTCAACAGAGAAGGGATTGCGTCGAAGGCAATTTTTGTATCTTCTCATTGGGTCCGGGATCGGCTATGTGGGAGGGGCTACTAATTATCCCCTGTGGTATGGCATGGAAATCATTCCCTACGGGACCGTCGGCTTTGCGGTGTATATTTCAATCGTGGCTTATACATTGTTGCGATTTCATTGGTTGGGATTCTCAGTCTACGTTGAAAAGGGATTGTCCTATTTTGCCATTTTGTTGTTTGTTTCCCAACCCGTTTATCAGATGCTGCTACTTGCGCAGAAATCAGTTCTTGGTGCCATTAATATCAAGTTTTCGATCGTGCAACTTATGCTCTACCTCCTGATGGTTGCATGTGTGTACCAGATGAAGGTGGGAACCAAGGGTGCGGTAGCGAGAACCATACTGAAAGGAAGGGAACTGAGGACTCAAGCTCTTTCCAGTTTTTCATCGAAAGTCACCAATGTTCAAAATGTTCCAGATTTGGGCCAGGCTATTCTGGAAACTGTAGGAAAGGGTGTTGGAGCATCTAAAGCGGCCATCTTTGTTTTACAAGTTGAAGAAAATCGGTATCGGGCTGTTTCAAGCTTCGGGTTTTCTCAGGATCATCCTATTATTCAAAATGGATGGGCTATCTCGGATAATCTCCCACAAATGTTACTGTTCACACAGTCAAGAGTGTCCATTAAGGATTTAAAGGGGGACGACTCCAATGAAGATGAAAAGCGGGTAGCAGAAGAATTGGAAGAAGCCGGGTTGGAATTATTTTACCCCATTTTCGGGAATAACCAGTTATTGGGTTTCTTGGCACTTGCCCCTACATCCAGCGAAGCCATTCAAAGGATGGGTGGAAAAACTGTTTGGAATACCATAATCCAGGAATCGTCCTTAGCTTTAGAAAATGCCATTTTGCGAGAAGAAATTCACCGATCTCAAAACCTGCTTTGCCAGGTTGATCGGTTACGTTCCCTGGAAGCGATGGCAGATGGACTGACCCAAGAGCTGCATAGTCCATTAGTATCAATTAAAGCCTTTGTTCAAGTGGCTCAATTGCGCCGTCATGATGTGGAATTTATGGATAGGCTTAATTGTGTAGTTGGAGAAGATCTTGGGAAGATTGAAGAGTTAACGAGAGAGATCAGGGAGTATGTGAAGCCCTTATCGGGGTCGTTGAATGCCAAAATTCATGTTCACGATGTGATTGATTCCTGTCTTTTGTTTGTGGCGAGCAATCCTTCTTACCGGAATATTATGATTGAGAAGATATTTAGTCACGATGTTCCGATGGTATGTGTGGATAGACAGGGATTCATGCAGGCAGTTTTCAATGGGCTTTTATTCCTTTTAAAGGACCCTGCTCCATTGTCTGGAACTTTGCGCATTGAAACAAAAGCTGAGGGGCAGGGCATGGGACAAAATCTGCTCCAGGTTGCTGTGTGGTGGAAAGCTCAACGGGCATCGTTGGATTCTCAACTTGTTCCTATAGAGGAGTGGGGTTTTGAGAGTTCTTTTATTGATGTCCATGATCCTTCCGCCGCGCAAGGGTTAATTCTCGCCCATCACATTATTCAACGCCATTCTGGAAGGTTTCAGCTTTTGACTAACGATGATGTGATTTTTGGATTTCAAATCCAGCTGCCTCTTAGTCTACCCTACGACCAGAAAAATTCCTTCGCGTCTTTTCGTATTCCCTCTCTTCCTCTCAAGCCGGTTAATCTGACTCCAGGTACTTGACATCTTTTCTCCTAGAAGAAAATTGGTAGAATGTGAGGTACTGTTCGCTGACTTCTTATTAGTCAGGTAGTTAGTTGGATTGTGTCCTTCTCCTTTTATTTTTTATATGGATGTCTCTGTGCAAAATGAGTTTTCAATTTTGGACCATGTTCCCGTGGTGGTCTATCGTTGCATTCAACAGGGTATTGATCGAAAGTTTGATTTTGTCACTCGGTACGTCCATTCCTTACTGGGGCTGACTCCGGAGCAATTAATCAATGATTCCAGGGCGTTTTTCCGTCTGATACACCCGGAAGATCGAAATATGTTTTTGAGAGTTTGGGAGAATCACTCTCAAATGCCTGCAACAATTCGTTTGGATTATCGGATGCTCGGTGTGGGAAACCGTGTGATTTGGGTTCATGACAATTGTGTGATGTCTCAGGGGAAAATCGGAGCTGAAAAGATTTGTCAAGGGGTGTTAACGGAAATCTCTAATCACCAACAGATCAAAGACGAGCTTCAGCGGTGGGACCTAGAGCTTCAATCCTTGACGGGCAATCTCCCTGATATTATTGGAAGAATTGATCGCAAAAACAGGCTTTTGTATTTAAACCGATGGTGGGATAGCCTTGAGCCATTTCCTCCTGAACGGTATTTGGGGAAACAACTCGTAGATTTGGGATTATCTCAAAAGGTCGCAGGCATTTTTGAGGAAAAAATTCAAGCAGTTTGTGAAAATGGCACATCGGAATCCCTGGAGATTTCCCATCCCACTTCTCAAGGGATGAAAATCTTTGAAATGCGGTTTTGTCCTGAGCCAACAATTGGTGGGCAAATTTTAACTGTGTTGCTGATTTGTCGGGATGTGACAGATGTGCGGACAGCGGAGTCGGCCTTTAGGGACAGTGATGAAAAATTCCGTCAGTTGGCTGAAACCGTGGATAGCGTGTTTTGGATTTGGGATGTTGACCTGCAGCGAATGGTCTATGTGAGCCCCGCTTACGAACGGCTTTGGGGCGGGAATTCTCAAAAACTCATGAACAATCCGTTTGATTGGCTGACCGTCGTTTTTCAAGAAGATCGGGCTAGAGTTGAAAACCTTTTTTTGAAGCGGATTGATGGGAAAAGCCTTGATATTGAATATCGGATTGTCACCCATCGCAATGAGGTGCGATGGGTCCATAACCGAACTTTTCCAATGCAAGATCCATCGGGAGGCATTCACCGGGTCATTGGGGTTGCTCAGGATGTGACTGATAGAAAGAAATGGGAAGAGGAACGATTAAGGGGGGCCAAGTTGGAGTCGCTTGGGCTCTTGGCGGGAGGGCTCGCCCATGATTTCAATAATTTACTCACAGCTATTTTAGGCCAATTGTCATTAGCGAAATATGAAATGGACCCGTCGCATCCCTTGTTCTATAGAA
>JAOUGQ010000201.1 GCA_029865515.1 Nitrospirota bacterium | reverse complement strand
CTCCAACTCACGAGGCGCAACCTCGGAAAAAATGAGCGAGGCTTCGACCATTCCCATGGGTTTGCGCTGCTCAGTCCCATTAAAAATGACGTCTTCCATTCGCTCGCTTCGTAAGCTCTTGACGCTTTGTTCACCCATCGCCCACAAAATGGCGTCCACAATATTACTCTTCCCAGTGCCATTGGGACCGACGACGGCCGTGATCCCGTTAGGAAAATCTATTTTGGCTTCAGCAAACGATTTAAACCCGTTAACGACCAGGGTACGCAGATACATATTCCCTCCCAGAAGTGGGTGGATGACCGGACACCAATTTGATTCAAATCTGTACCATAAGAAAAAGGAAAAATCAAAAAAATCCACAAAATACTGTGGGCATGGCTCTCTTCCTATCCAATATCTTGACGTACCGAAGACACCAGACTTCTGTCACCAGGACAAAAGCAGGCAGCATTCCCAGGACAGTCCCTTCCACTACGGGTCACCGGCAAAAAACGGACAGATCCAGCTATTTCAGTATGTTAGGAAAAGTGAAGAAGGAAAAATTCAGAAAAAATACACTGGATTTCCCTTGTAAGGGGAGAAATCTAATAAGGGGTTACCGCTTGGCTTTCGCCATCAACAATTCTTTGGGGAGAAGAAATTCAACATTCTCTTCCACCACCGTCAACTCTTCTACCGAATCGGCTCCTTGCTCCTTCAAAAACTTAATGACCTGAGTCACCAACACTTCTGGAGCCGAGGCCCCTGCCGCAATACCAATGGCTTGAACACCTTCAAGCCATTGAGCCTGAATATCCTGATATGAATCAATTAAATACGAAGGGATTCCACACCGCTCGCCCAATTCCCTCAATCGATTGGAATTAGAACTATTGGGAGACCCAATCACCAGAATAACATCCACAAACCGGGACAACTCTTTGACAGCATTTTGGCGATTTTGCGTGGCATAACAGATATCTTCCTGATGTGGCCCCTTAATACCCGGGAACCGATGATGCAAGGCCTCAACAATATCCCGGCACTCATCAACACTCAACGTCGTTTGAGTGACATACGACAAATGAAGGGGATTTTCCACGTTCAAGGTGTCGACGTCTTCCACGGACGAGACTAAATGAAATTTATCCGGCACCTGTCCGAGAGTTCCTACGACCTCAGGATGCCCCGCGTGGCCAATCAGGATCAACTCATATTCGTTCGAGTAGTCCCGATTCACTTCGTTATGCACCTTGATGACCAAGGGACATGTGGCATCAATCACCTTCAAATTTCGTCGCTTGGATTCTTCCCAAACTTCTTTGGCCACACCATGCGCGCTGAAAATGACGATGGCGCCATCCGGCACCTCATTTAGTTCCTCCACAAAAATAGCGCCTTTTCCGCGAAGGGACTCGACCACATGGCGACTATGCACGATTTCATGCCGGACATAAATTGGCGCACCGTAGGTCTTCAGAGACAAATCGACGATTTCGATCGCTCGATCAACCCCCGCACAAAATCCTCTCGGATTGGCCAGGAAGATTTTCAACGCACCCTCCTTCTCTCTATCGTTCAGATTATCGAACTTTTCGCTTTCCGCGCACGATAGGCCAAATCGCGAGGTATCGTCAACCAAATTCACTCAGGCTTCTCTCCGCCAGCAGAGCGAAAAAGTTCCGTGGCCAATCACCCCCATCGAACTAATGCGGTACCCCATGTCAGTCCTCCGCCGAACGCACCCAACATGATCCGATCACCCATCTTCAGACGCCCATCCCGATTCGCTCGATCCAAAGCCATGGGCAATGACGCCGAGGAGGTATTACCGACTTGCTCGATCATCGTCATGCATCGATCAGACGGAACACCAAGTTTTTTGCAAAACTGGGCAAGCATACGCCCATTGGCTTGATGAAAAATGACTTGATCGAGCTGTCCAACCATCAATTTCTCGTGTTCCAAATGGTCACGGACAGCCTGTGCTAACCGCCCGATCGCAATGCGAAATAACTGTGAACCCCGTATTCGTAAAGTATGCCCGCCAGAATCGAGAACTGATTGAGACAAGGGGTGACGGGAACCACCTCCGGCAATCTTGACCAGATCATGATAATTTCCATCGGCATATATGCGAATGCTGACGATTCCAACGTCGGAACTTGACGATCGCTCTAAAATAGCCGCACCGGCGCCATCGCCGAATAAAATGGCTGTACTTAGGTCTTTGAAATCCAAGGAACGGGATTTTATTTCTGAGGCCACCACCAGACAACGCTGAAACTGCCCGGCTCGAATAAAACAATCCGCCATCGAAAGGCCATAGAGAAACCCCGAACAAGAGGCTGAAAGATCAAATGCAGGGATGCCCTTGATACCCAAACGCGCTTGTAAAAGACAGGCAGTGGAAGGGAAAATCATATCAGGTGAGGTGGAAGAGACAAGAATGGCATCAAGATCTTCCGGTACTAAACCAGCCTGATCTAAGGCCCTTCGCGAAGCCTGCTCCGCCAAAAATGAGCATTCCTCATTAGGTTCAGCCCAATACCGAGTCTGGATACCTGATACTCGAAAAATATATGAAGGCTCAATTCCCAAAAGATTGGCTACCTCTTGGTTCTCAACCCGACGACCCGGAAGATAGGAGCCTGTTCCTGCAATGCTGGATACGCTGCCATTCATACCATGTTGCCTATTCGTTGAATTCAGAGGAATTACTGTAGCAAATATCTCATGCCTACCAGCCAAAAATGGTAAAAGTGAGACACTTCGGGATAATTTTTTTTAACACAGTCGTCATATTCAAGACTTTTCTTTACTGGTCCGATTATTGTATAGATATCAGTCTCATTCAAAAGACATCCACACCACATAATTTCAGCGTCTGGAGTTACCTGTCTGTGAGAGCCTTCGCTAATTATCGATATACCTGTATCCTTATCCCAACTCTTCTTGTGTTTTTCGCGGCTTGCTCCTCAACACCAGCACCCAAACCTGCCGACACCGCATCAAAGAAAGATAAAGAATTCTCGTCAACGGACGAACAAATTTTCGTTGGTGATTCCGTGGAAATGAGTTACGACCCGAACGTCATCATGAAACGGGCTGAATCGTTTTTTGATAAGGAATCCTATGCGGAAGCCATCGTGGAATACAAACATTTTCTTGATCTTCACCGAAATCATATATTGGCCCCCTATGCCCAATATAAAATCGGGGTTAGCCATTACAAACAATACCGCACCGTCGACCGGGACCCGGAACCACTCAACCAATCCATTCAGAGTTTTGACAAGCTTCTTCAGGAATTTCCCGCCAGCCGGTATGAAACGGAAGCGAAGCAAACCATCCTGATTTGTAAGGAACAATTAGCTCAGCGACACCTGATGGTGGGGCAGTTCTACCTCGGCCGGGGTTCCTATCTCGCTGCCGCGCATCGGTTCGAAAAGGTCATTAAAGAGTACCCTGAATTAGAGAGTGCCGGGGACGCCATGTTCCATCTGGCGAAAACCTACCAGGACCTTGGTGTCGAAGAATGGACGCAGGAGTGGTTAATCGCCCTGGTCAATGAACATCCTAATAACCCATATTATAAAGACGGGCAAAAACTGCTGGCAAAGCTCCAGGAGAAAAATCCCACCCTTCTGGCTTCCCTTCCCAACAAGCCCTCAATGAATGGAAATTCACCGATTCATCAATCTGCTGGAGAAACCAAATCCCCCAGCCAGGAATCATCATCCTTTTCCTATGCCGGCATCCTTCCAACAGCATCTACACCAGCCACATTGAATGCCCCCACAACGACCGAGCCCGCTCCTTCCCACCCATCCTGTACAATCGGAACGTGGTGTGACTCGCCATCCGCCTCAGTCACGACACCGCCCGCTCAAATATCAAATAGCGCCAAAGCCTGCAAAACCGGCGAGTGGTGCTAATCTGCGCCGTCATCATTAATCTTCCTTGCGCGTCCTGTTCTCAATAAGGACGATAATCTATCGCCCTGTGCATCACGGAATGAAGATATTAACAAGCCCGACTCTCATTGAGAGTGGGTGGGAAGGGAGAATGATAGAAAAAGCTGATTCGAAATAGGCATGCAAAGGGAAAACACATCAGGTCGGTCAGACCGGCTTATTGGCCGAGGTACCACCCAATACCGTGACGCTCAAGAAAGCTGGTGATGAGTGTCAGGGAATCCGCGTAAATCATCACGCCCACCGCCACCAACAGCCCGCCACTAATAAACGACACCCCGCCCAAATAAGACCGCAGGCTTTTGAAGTAGCTCAAAAACGTATCCATCCCGAATGCGGTCAGAAAAAACGGGATTCCCAAACCCAACGAATAGGCCGACAGCAACATCACCCCGCTGGACATGGATTCCGTCGTACTGGCATAAGCCAGAATCGCCCCCAAGACCGGTCCCACGCAGGGGGTCCAGCCCGCGGCAAACGCGGTCCCAATCAGAAACGAACCCAGGTAGCCGACGGGACGCGTCTCGAAATGCATCAAGCGTCGTTCGGTCATAAAAAAATTCAATTTCAAGATGCCAAGCAAATACAGCCCGAAAATAATAATCAGGATGCCCCCCACCTTCCGGATGACGTCTTGATAGTCATACAACAATTGGCCCATCAAGCTGGCCGATGCCCCGAAAGCAATAAAAACCGTGGAAAACCCGGCGATAAACAACAGGGCATTCAGAATAATGGCGGACTTAAACCGCTCTCGCTCTTCAACCTTCGCGAGATTTTCCACTGAAAGCCCGGTGATATAGGACAAATAGGAAGGGACAAGCGGGAGGACACAGGGAGACACAAAAGACAACAGACCCGCACTAAATGCGGCAAACAACGACACCTGACTTATCGAATCAATCATCACGTCCTTACATGCGTTGGGACGACTCTCGGGTCGCCTCTTGAAGGACCTCAGCGATCCCCCTGCGAGCTTCAGGGCTATTCCAATCACGGGATCCGAATACCACCTGTCTGATGATGCCTTTTCGATCAATCGCAAAAGTCATGGGGAGAGTCCGTGCGCCATAGGTCAAGCCCACCTGATAATCCTGATCATGCAAGATGGGAAAGCTCAAACCCATCGCTTCCTGAAAAGGCCGGGTCACGGCGGGGCCTTGTTGGTCAACGGAGACCGCGACAATTTCCAACCCCTTCGAGTGCATGCTGCGATACAACGCTTCCATCGCGGGCATTTCAACCCGGCACGGGCCACACCAGGTGGCCCAGAAATTAAGAAGAATGACTTTCCCTCGATAATCGGACAGCGACACAGACTTCCCATGTAAATCCATCAGACGAAAATCCGGGGCGAGAGATCCCACCCTAGGACGTCCTTGATAGGCTATGGAACGGGAAGGTGGTGCCTCAGCCTGAGGACTTTCAGAATAACCGGAATCGCAACCCAGGAGAGCGCAAAAAGCTCCAACTCCCCCGAGCAATAATGCCGGTTTCGAAAGATGAGTGAATGTGGCCTTCAAGACAGACAGCATGAAAAATGAAAGGTCCCTGAAAAAATGTCACAGCACCAGGTCAATATACCCCCAAAAGCCTCGCACGTGCATCATATGATCCTTCGAATTTTATCGTCAACGAGACTTCAGCAGTGAAGCTCAAGCACCCTCGTATCGCACGGTTTTCAATGAAGCAGGCCATTGAAAAACCCCTTTCCTGAAGGCTCTGGAAGAACACATTCATCTGCCAATAGGGGAAAGTCAGGCAGTATATTCACAATCCTTCCAGTGGTGCTGCGGAAGAGAAGGAATCCACATCC
>JAOUGQ010000200.1 GCA_029865515.1 Nitrospirota bacterium | reverse complement strand
AACCGGGTAGCGGTATTTTTCCTGGAGTTCTTCCGGAATTTGAAACCGGCGGAAGGCTTCTATTTGCCATTGGGGAGTGCCATACCAGATGGAATCCGTCCCCCAGATGAGATGATCGTCTCCGAAGGCAGAGAGAATTTGTCCGAGCAGGTGAGCACAGACGATCGGTTCGGTGATGACGAGTTGGCCAAAGGTCGAACCCAGTTCCATATACATATTGTTGAGCTTCGGGTGTTTCTTTTTTAACTCGCAAAATTCCGTGGTCCACGGAATCTCGCCTTGTTTCGCTTTCTCCGGATTGATCCGGGATGTGCCTACAAACCCGGAGTGGTAGATCAAAAAATTCAGTTTGGGGAAATCCGCGGCGGCCTTCAGGATGTCGCGGGGATGGTTGTAATCAGCCACGGGGCCGAGGGGCAGACCCTTATGGGCACAGATGTTGGTGATGCCTAACGCCTGAGCTTTTTCCAGCATGGGATAAGCGATTTTCTCATCGCTCAGCCACCAGCCATGCTCGAAGCCTTTGGGTGGCGAGCCGGTATAACATTTCCAGGCATCGATGTGGAGTGTCTCGGCTTGTTGATCCATAAAGTCCAGGTCCACTTTGCCCAACTGCGGCATGACCAGCCCGTGCGCGAGCAGACGCCGGGAGGCGGTAAGCCGGTTGATTTCATCCCGGATATGCGTCATTTCCCTGGGCGGGACGACGGCTTCCCATGGATAAGGGCCTGGCGGCGTGCTGATGAGTCCTAGGGAGGTGTCGCTATCCAGAAAGACTTCTTTGATGTAGTTTGCCCAGCTCAGGTCGGCTATGGTGCCGGTGTCGCCGGAGAGCTTGGGGTTCAGGCCCATCTCTCGTGCGCGGCGACGCAATCCCAAGAGGCCATTTTTCCAGCCGGGCTCTTTAAAGGATGAACTGACGTAATGGGTTTGCACATCGAAGATAAATGGCGGATATCCCTTGAGTTCCTGAATGGCTTGGGGTTCAGCCGCTTCAAGATCCAGCACATCGAAGAATTTCCCGAATACCTGGTTCATGGCCAGAAAGGCCAGAGCCATCCCGCCGGTCGTTTGCAAAAATTCCCTCCGGTTGATGCCGAGTTTACTACTCAGTTGTTGACTTGCCCGGTGAATCAGCCATTCCACCTGCGCCTGTTTAGGCGTTTGTGGCGGAGGAACGAATTCTTCGTTGGAGACGACCTGGGTGGGAACCGGTGTGGCCGAGGTATATCCTTGTAGAATGTGGATGGTTTTTCGATTGCTCATGGCCCAATTGCGTCCTTCCAGTTCAGCCGATGGCAATACAGGTGAGTAATGTGAAAATTTGTGTCGGTATTATTTTGAGTCGAATTCGAACATCTTAATTAATGGCTTATCCTCTCGTTCAATATGATCAAAGTCGGATTGTTTGCCGGGTTGGTATCGCGGGAACAATTCAATGGTTCGTTTTGAGGAGGATGTTTCGGATTGAGATGTTTCAGGGGTTCGCCAACCCACCGGAGGAGGTGGGGGCGGTAATCGCCAGTCTCGTTTCTCTTCTTGGGGAATTCTCCATCGGTTCGATTCGAGCAGGGTTTCCGAGAGAGGTGATCGGTAGGCGTCTTCATCGGGTAAAGACACATGGGTGCCGGATTTTTCAAGGGCAGCCGCCGCAAGGAGCGCCGGGAGTAGAATCAGGAGGCCCGTCATTCGCCATGACTTCTCACTGAGCCAGAACCCTGAATTGGGAAAGGTCGTCGTCATGGAGTCTTTTCAAGCTCCTTTCTCCACTCGACTCCTTCAAACCAGTATTTATGCACGGAGGCAAGCCAGGTGTCGGCTTCATGCGCGGTAATCCATGCGTTGAGAAAATTGATAAAGTCGGGATCCCTCTTATTGACCGCGAAGCCGGCCCTGGTTTCAAGCAGGGGTTTCGACAGAGGTTCATCGACAATTTCAGGATGATCCAGGGCCACAAACGTGGTAATGGCTTCGTGCTCGACATAGCCATGAACCTTTCCGCTCTTCACGGCTTCTATAGCTTCCTGACTGGTGGCGAAGGTTTTTAGTGTGGCTTTGGAAAAGACCCGTCGTGCCAGATCTTCGGAGATGGTCCCCGTCACCGAGGCGATGATGACGTCCGGACTATTGAGGTCCTTCGGCCCTTTAAAGGTTTTGGTTAATGCAATGTTGGTGACCAAGCCGATACCCGATGAATCGTAGGGCTGGCTGAAATTCACTTTCAGGGCTCGTTGGGGAGTGATCACGATGCCGGCAACGATGATGTCAATTTCCCGGTTCAGCAGGGCGGGGATAATTTTCTCCCAATCAAATACGTGGAATTCCGGTTTGACCCCGAGATCCTTGGCCAGTTGCTTGGCCACATCAATTTCAAAACCTACGAATTGGCCATCTTGGTTTTTGATCGTCCAGGGGGTGAATAACGAGACGCCCACTCGTAAGGTTTTTTTCTCCAGAACCTTTTGCAGAGTCCCCGGTTGTGCTAGGGATCCGGTCTCCGCTTTAGCGATCGGGGCGAAAGAAATCACCCAGGATAGTGCCAGGCATAAGAGAATTATGGGACTTCGAAACAACGGTTGATAGATCTTCATGTTTCCGCCATCTGTGTGGTTGGTATTTCCGTGGTGTGTTTGAATGTATCATACCGGGTTCCTCCTCGAAAGTAGATTCCGGTTTCCAGCTGTTAAAGGCGGAGGTCTTCCAGTTCCGCGCCCGGAATGTGAGTGAGAACAAGGGACATTTTCCCACGACCGGTTCAACGATAATGCGCCTTGGTGAAAAGTCTTCCAGCCTCGCCTAACTGCCGAGGCTGGAGAATGTTACGTTGTTTGAAATGATTACAAAAAGGAAGGACGCGAAGGAAAACGAAGAGGGAATTTTTTGCCGAAGACATACACTAAAAGCGCACTGCCGACTCCCGTGAGAAAGTCGGTAAACAGTACCATGATGGCGGTGTAGGCCATGATCAGAGTTTCCGTCATGCCCAACGAACGCACATAGGCGATTTCGTGGGGCTTCACCATATTATAGGCCACATAGGCCATGATGCCCCCAATGCAGGCCATGGGCACCGCTTCCAGGTATGTGGCAAAGAACGCCACCAGTCCCAGTTTTAAGAAGCATTTAAAGATGCCTGCCAGGGGAGAAATCGCCCCCACGCGAATATTGGTCGCGGTCCGGGCCAGTGCGCCGGTATGGGGAAAGCCGTTTAACATTGGGATGATCACATTCACCCACCCTTGCCCCCATAATTCCTTATCAGGATGAAAGGGGGTGCCCTGGTTATTGGCCAGACGGTCGGCCATGCGAGAAGACAACAGGCTTTCGACTGCCCCGACGAAAACGATGCCAAGTGTGAAGTACAGAAGGCTGCCTAAAAAATGGGGGTCCCATTCCAGTTGTCCCGGAGGAGTAAACACCCAGAAATCCGTTGGGAGTGCTCCATATTTATCTTTAAGCGATACCAAGCCTTTTTCTGCCCAAATTGTTGAAGCTAAGACCGTTCCTGTTCCTAACGCCAGAAGCGGTCCGGGAACAAAGGGGGAGATTTTTGAGGAGGCCAAGCAGAGGACAAATGTGCCCAGTGCGATGAGGATGGAATAGCCGTTAATCTCCCCATAGTTCTCCATGATGAGATCTACTTTTTCCACGAAGCTATGGCCATAAGAGGCGATATGCAGTCCGAGGATTTGTCCGATTTGGGAAAAGACGATGACGCATCCGATACCGATGGTGAACCCAACTACAATGGAATCCGGGACCATGCGAACCAGGCGGCCCAACCGTGATAGGCCAAGTCCCATAAGAATGAGCCCTGAAAAGAGACTGGCCAAGATGAGAAAGGGGCTTCCATATTCAGAAACTGCCTGGGCGATAAGAGGAATAAAGGCGGCGGTAGGTCCATAGACTTGGTATTTTGACCCCCCAAACAGGGCTCCGATGATGGCCGCAATGGCTCCTCCCACAATTCCTTGCTCCGGCCTAAGCCCCGAAGCAATGGCAAAGCCCATGGCTAGTGGAATGGCCACCAAGGCCACTATCAGTCCAGCCATGAAATCACGAAGGATATTGAGAGTTGCGTTACCCTTGAAGAGATCCTCGTACCGATGGTCGAATGGGCTCAGAAAGAATTTGAGTCTGTCTGAGGTTCGCAGCAATTTGTGATCAAGGGGATGTTCGGTAGTGGGAAGCATGCCGGGTCCTTTCAGTCAAGCGGGACAATCAAGCGAAAAATACAAATGAAGAATGGGGTAAGAGAATTTCCCTCCAGCGGTGTTGGATTGTGCGGTTGGTTTTGGGGGGTAATCTGTACGGCCCCAAAGAGAATGTTTTAGACTTCAAACGCCGTTCCCATATTTTGGATATTAACCGGTGCTTCTCTGGACATTCTTGTATGAGGAGGAGATGCTCATTATTCAATAGGTCAAAAATGGGGAAGTGTGGGATGGCTTTAACAACCAATGGACTAAGGCGGTGGTTGGGGCAGGTTAGGAAGGGCGTTTGAAGACTTTGAACCTCATGGAACGGTTGAAATAGAGGTGACGCTTTCCTTAAGGAAAAGAAAGCGAGTTGGAATTTACCAAAGATCTGGAGAAATTTTTTCATATGTCAAAGGTTTCATAGGGAAATAGCAAAAATTGAACCATTAAATGAAATCATTTCAGGGCTTTTTTGCCATGTACTTTATTGAAAAACATTAGTTGAAACAATACGTTGCATGATTTCTCTTTATAGGAAAATTTTCGGAATTTCTTCAATCGCAAAATTTTATGGATAAAATGTGCTGAATGGAGCGATTTGTTCTGTACAATGGCCGATTAATTGGGGGCCTTCCCGAGGTCATGTGGGTGAAGATATGAGCCGGGCGGTTGCTGTTTTAGGAACGGGATCTGATGTGGGAAAAAGTCTGATCACGGCCGGCTTGTGCCGATTGCTGCATCGGGCAGGAGTCAGGGTGGCGCCGTTCAAAGCGCAAAACATGTCCCTGAATTCCTTTGTGACTCCGGATGGAGGCGAAATGGGACGTGCACAGGTCCTTCAGGCGCAAGCCTGCGGATTGGCTCCGCATGTGGATATGAATCCGATTTTATTGAAACCGGAGGCCGACGCCAAATCTCAAGTGATTGTTCAAGGGAAAGTGTGGCGAAGTCAGGAAGCCCGGGATTATTTCGAGGGGAAATCCCGGTTGTTTGAATTCGTCAAAGAAAGTTATGACCGGTTGGCCAAGCAGTATGAGGTGATTGTGATTGAAGGTGCGGGGAGTGCCGCTGAAATGAATCTGCGGGATCGGGATATCGTCAATTGGCCGGTTGTCGAAATGGCTGATGCGGCTGTGGTGTTGGTGGCGGATATTGACCGGGGAGGGGTGTTTGCGCAGGTCATCGGGACAATGGATCTTTTGGCTCCTGAAGAACGACGGCGGGTTATCGGAGTTGTCATTAATAAGTTTCGAGGCGACCTGACGTTGTTTGAGGATGGAGTAAAAATCTTAGAGGACCGGACGGGTGTGCCGGTTTTGGGGGTGGTGCCGTTTCTTCGCCATCTTGAGTTGGATCAGGAAGACAGCGTGGATATTGAGCGATCCCGGATGACGCCTTTTGAAGCAGAGACAGTCAATATCGCGGTTGTGCTTCTTCCTCATATGAGCAATTTCACTGACTTTAATCAGCTAGGGGCTGAATCTGATGTGGCCCTTCGATACGTGTCGACCTGGAAGGATATGTCGGGGGCGGATGTCGTCATTCTTCCCGGCAGCAAAACGACTATTGCGGATTTAGACTATGCAAAAGGGCGGGAATTTG
>JAOUGQ010000199.1 GCA_029865515.1 Nitrospirota bacterium | reverse complement strand
TGGCCTTTCTTCGACCCACGACACACTCCACTCACTGTCCCTTTAAAGGAGATGCCTCCTATTTTACCGTCAGCGTGGACGGCAGGACTGCGGAGAATGCTGTCTGGACGTATCAAGCCCCTTTACTCGCTGTGGCCGACATCAAAGATTATGTGGCCTTTTATCCCGAAAAGATGGATGCCATTGAGGAACTTTCACCTTCCGCATGATGGGCGAAGCAACGCCCTGCAGGTCGGATAGTGGATGATAGGAACAGATGGATTCCTGATTGCCAACGTTGGGAATGACTCTGTGAGAAAGATGGATGCCCGATAAAAATTGTCGGGCATGACAGAGAGGAGCTTAGAGGTATTTCCGGTGATTGGCGGAGAGGCGGCCTAGGTCAGGGTCTCGCGTGTTTCCGGAGTCTCCAGGCTGATGCGGCCCAGCGTGCCGTTGCGAAACTCGGTCAGTAAAATTTTCGCGGCTTTTTCCCTATCCAGTTCCCCGCCTTTTCCTTTACGCAGGCATCCGCGTTTGATGGCAATGGCTTCGAGCACGCCTGCGCCATCCAGTCCGTCCCCCTCACACCCGTAGCGGGCCGCGAGCAGGTCGGGGTAGCGCGCGAGAAGCGTGGTGGCCAGGAACTCGGCGATTTCTTCCTCCACGATCACCTTGGCCGTCACGGCGTGAATGGTGGCGAGCATGAGGCCAATGACGGGATGTTCGATTTTTGGCCACAACAAGCCTGGTGAGTCGATGAGCGTCATATGGTCGTTCAGAGTGTGGCGTTGCTGAGCTTTAGTTACGGCGGGTTCGTTTCCCACCTTGGCGAGGCGGCGTTTGAGCAGACTGTTCATGAGTGTGGATTTGCCGACATTGGGAACGCCCATGATCAGCATGCGGAGCGGCTTGATGGTGCTGTTGCGTTGCGGGGCCAGGAGCTGACACAGACCGGGCACCTTGGTCGCCTGGCCGGGATGATTGCAGGAGAGGGCCACGGCATTGACGCCGGGTTCATGGTTGTACACGTTCAACCAGGCCTGAGTCACGACCGGGTCGGCAAGATCAGCTTTGTTGAGCACTTTTAAGCAGGGGCGCTGACGGTGCAGCCGCAATTCCGTGATGACAGGATTGCTACTGGCTTCCGGCATGCGCGCGTCCAGTATTTCGACGACGACATCGATTGCCTCCATCGTTTTGGCCGCTTCTCTGCGCGCGACATTCATGTGACCGGGATACCACTGTATCGACATGTGAACGAAGCTCCCTGATAAAAAGATATTCTACCTTATGTCCGCATGGCTACGCCTCTGTGCTGTGACGTCGGTAGGAATCAATTCGAACAAGGCCAAGAGGGATTCCCGATTACCAATCCCGGAAATGAGGAGATAGGGATAAAGTCCCGATATCTGTCATCCTGATCCATTCGACTTCGCTCAGGACAAGGTCCACGAAGGACCTGGCTAAGCCGGGTCATCGTCAACCTGGTCACCGATTCTTCGCTGTTGGCTCAAAATGACAAACTGGATGGGTTCTTACCGGGTCAACCCCTGTTTGTCCAATGTTTATATAAAGAAAGCAGCGTTTTAAAGCGGGTAAGCCTTGCTCACCCACTGCATGACTTTGTGGAGTTCGGATTCGGTCATGGCGGCACGCGACTTCCGGAATTGTGAATAGACGGCCCGATTGACGGTACCATGCGTCAGTTTTTTCGACTGCTCGTGCGCGCGGACATGCTGTTCGATTTGTTTCCGCAATCGATCTAATCGTTCTTTCGGGGTCTCCTGATGGATTTCCGCCTGGACCGGTATGCCCATATTCGCCCACAACCCTTGATTGCGCATCTCGAGGACGCCGGATCGTAATGGCTGGATACTCGATTCCGCGCGATCCATCATGGGGAGCAGGCCAAGGCCATCAGGGTATGCTCCTGCTTCAAGTGCCTGTGTCGATGATGCGGTGTTGGCGAGCGCGGTGTTGCGTTGCGCCAGGATGTATCCCAGACATTCCCTGAATGGCCGGTCGTCCGGGGCGTAAATGTACGCCCGTTGCTCCGCATAGGGTCCAGCCAGCGGGTCCATCCGTGTTGCTCGATGGACGACCTGCTCAATCCACGGCTTGGTCCGGATATGTGTCAAACAGATGAGATGGGTAATCGCCGGCACATCCAGGCCTTCATAGGCCATAGCCACCGTAATCAGGCAGTCCACTGCTCCGCTTCCCTGTCGTTTAAATGCCTTGATTGCCTGATAGGCTGCCGTGGAATCGTCGCTCGTCGCGATCCTGGCAGGGACGCCCCGTTCCTGGAGCCAGGCTGTATATTTTTGCGCCTGTTCAATGTTGGCCGCCACCACCAACAGTTTCGACCGGGGGTGAGTGGTGCGATGCACCTGCCAATCCTTCACACCGGTGCCCAACAGTTCCAGGGCGGCTTCCGTCTTCAACGCGGTCAGGAGTGCTGCCGCCGTCTGTTTCCCGGCTTGCGCCAGACTCTCGACATGGTGCTCGGTGCCCTGGGCGTCTAACCAGGTGGCCTGGCAGTTCGCGTAGTGCACGGTGAGATCGATGCAGGCGTGTTCGCGCAGGGCATCGGCCAGGGTGTACCGGATGACGGCGCGGGACTCCGTGCTTTCCCAATCAATCCCGTTTCCCCGATCCGAAGTGGTATAGGGAAGAAAGGCGATCGGTGTTCCTTCGCCACGCTCGAACGTCCCGCTCATCAGCACGCGCAGAACGGCCCGGTCGTAAAGCGGTTGAATCGCCTCATGCCAAATGCCCCCCTCTTCGATGTGATGAGGCTCATCCAGGACGAGAAGGTACCGCTTGCGCCTGAATTCTCTGGCGTTGATTTTCCGGGTGTCGGCTGCCAGTGCTTGATAGGTCGTGACATAGGCCGCACACCCCCTCGTGGGATGTTCCTGGTTGGTGGTCATCATGGCCTCAAGCCGATGGCCTAAGAGGGCCCGGTGACTGGGGTCTTGAAACCCACGCGCACCCTGATCTTGCAACACGCTGCGTGGGACAATCCAACATAGGGCATCGGCAATTGCCGGAATTAAGCGGGACGCGAGGATCTGAGGCAGCAGGCTCTTGCCTCCACCGGGTGTGACGGCACACACGATGTCGGTCAGGCTCCGTCCACCCAGGATTTCCTCGCAGATGGTTGCTAATTCCCGTTGGTGCCTCCGTAATTCCATCGCTACCCTTCTGTCAGCTCCAATGGGAATGGAGGGTTGGGATGCTCCGGGGCTCGACGGATCTTGGCCTTCTGGCTCGGCGGCAAGGGCGATTGCGCACGATTGCGCGCGCTCACGGGATCCTCAATATTGCCGCACTGGAGGCAACGGTCCATGAGGACTAACTGACTGCTTCCTTCCATATCATAAACGGACTCTTTCACAATCAGTCCGCCACATCGACTACACGCCATGAGAAGTTTCCTTTCTTCAATAGAGACGTTGGTTGAAAATAGATCGCGCATCCTTTTCTTCGAAACGATCCAGGCGATTCTCCTCGTCTGTGATACACATGACTCATCCTAAAGCCGGGAAGCCACACTCGACTGGACAACAGATGCGAGGGGTTGATGCCGGAACAGAGGTGCTGAAAGGATCATGACTACCCATCCCTGGGAGCAACCCTGGAAATTGATCTTGATGACCGCGAAGAGGGACATGGAGAGAGAAGAGGTCTTCCCTCCCACAGGCTCCAGCTCTTGATGGAATTGACCCGGAAGAAACGGGTCAGCGTCGAACTCTATGCCGGCATGTGGCCACGACACTCCTCGAGGCCACCGTAGTGGAATGACCCGATCTGCGCCAGGATGTGCTCTTGCCTTTCGTGAAAGTCGTTAAACGCGTTCCTGTCTTCTAAAAACAGACAAAGGTTTTAGAAGGATAGAAATACCCAAAATTGGGGACAATTTGCAATCGAATAGTGAAGCCCTGCATCAAATTCGTCGGAGGGTACCCTAGAGCCTGTTGGGGCACATGTCTGTCTGTTGCATCGGTTGATCCGGTCGAAGCGGCAGGACAAGGCATGTTCCATTTAGACGAACATTGCCAGGATGTCAGATAATGCGGTAGGGTCCTCATTCTGTTAAGGATCAGCGTCCGTTCCCCGCGTCTTTGCGAGATGCACGCCCTCCCTGACTTTTTCGGTATCCCATTACTGGTGTTTCAGTTCTCTATCGGAAACGACACACCTTAAGCGTTGGCCCAATGTTGGTGCCAACCGGGCATTGTTTTGCGACTGATATTTCATGAGATGAGCGAACGAGTTTCCTAGGAAGGAGAAGAGAAATGCCAAAAGCGAAACGAGAAAAAAATTGTTATGTGTGCGAGAAAGCTGATTTGATACGAATGAGCTTTATGGTCTGCTCAAAATGCGCTCGCCATTATTGCAGCCGTCATGGAGATCCCAAAATGGAAGAATGTACGCCTTGTCTTGAAAGCGGCGAGGAGATGGACTAGTTAGGCTTTCACCCTGATTAATCAATTGTATTCCGTGGAAGGAGTGATTCATCCGCCGGCCTTCAGATGAACCTGTCGCTGCTGATCCTGTTCGCGGTATTTGGCGTGATTGCGGCCCGAAAGATCGGGCGCGTGCCTGTGAAAATCTGGCACGCCATGGCTGCCGGGGCCCTGTTGGTTCTGGTGACTGGCCAGATTTCACCCTCCGGGGCGATGCAGGCTATCGACTTGGATGTGATGGTGTTTTTATTCGGGATGTTTGTGGTGGGGGAGGGGTTGATTCTCAGCGGATACCTGTCCGCGCTCGCCTACCGGATCCTGCATCGCGTGACATCAGCCGATGGGTTGGTCCTGACTCTCTTGTTCGGGGCAGGGCTCACTTCGGCGGTGTTAATGAACGATACGCTGGCTATTGTCGGGACACCTCTGGTGTTGCGTTTAGCCCGTGAACATCGTCTTGAGCCCCGATTGCTGCTGATGACCTTAGCCGTGGCCGTGACGACCGGCAGCGTGCTGAGCCCCATCGGAAATCCGCAAAATCTCCTGATTGCAGTTGACGGACCGGTTCCGTCTTCCTTCGTGACTTTTCTTCAGGCCCTGGCTCTTCCAACCCTTCTCAATTTACTGCTGGCCTATGTGGTCTTGCGAATCATGTGGCCAACGGCGTTTCATGCAACGACTCTTGTGCATAGCGAGGTGGTAATAAGGGATCACGCGCTTGCTCGGTTGGCCCGCCTTGCGTTGTTCCTGCTTCTTGGTCTGATTGCTCTGAGGATCGCGTGTGTTGCGCTGGCTGTGCCGCTGGAGTTTCGTTTGAGTTATCTGGCGATGGCTGCGGCTTTGCCGTTGCTGGTGTTTAGTCGACGGCGGGTGGAGCTGTTACGACGGGTGGATTGGTCCACACTACTCTTTTTTGCATCCATGTTTGTCTTAATGGCGAGTGTCTGGCAAACGGGAGTGTTCCAGGGTTGGACGGCTCATCTGCAGATGGACCTCACGTCCCTGCCTTCCATCCTGGGGCTCAGTATCGTTCTGAGCCAACTGATTTCCAATGTTCCGTTAGTGGCCTTATATCTTCCCTTGGTGTCTGAGGCACCTGGTTCCCTTCCTGCTCTTTTGGCGTTGGCTGCCGGGAGTACCATTGCAGGCAATCTGTGTATTTTGGGAGCTGCCAGTAATGTGATTATCATCCAGCGGGCAGAGCAGGAAGGTCACACCTTGAGTTTCGTGACCTTTGCCTGGATCGGAGTGCCATTGACGATTCTCCAAACGCTCGTCTACGCGGTGTATCTGCAGTGGGTTTTGGGATGAGTATGGCGACAGGCTTACTATGGCAGAGATGTGATGATGGGCTG
>JAOUGQ010000198.1 GCA_029865515.1 Nitrospirota bacterium | reverse complement strand
CCTTCATCTTTTTAATCCCCTCGTCAAAACTCCCGCTTGCCGGCAATTGTTCGAGGGTTAACCGGATGGCCTGAGTGTCCAGTGGAGGCATCCTGAATTGTTCAAGTAAACGTTGAAGTTCTTTGAATTTCAATTGAGCATCAGCTTGATACCGGTGCCCGTTTCCGGCACCAGCCAGGGTGCGATATTGATCACGGGCGGCTTCCCATTCCCCCACCCGATCGTAGGATTGCGCCAACAACCAACGGCTCTCTTCTTCCATAGTTCCTTCAGGGCGCAGAGCCAACAATCTCTTGAGTCCGCTGATCGTCTTGGGATACTCCCTCCCGTCAAAATGAACTTGCGCCTCTTGAAAGAGTTGCGCATGTACCTTCTGTATATCGGGAGGGGGTTGAATAGGGAGTGGTCCATCCACACGATCCGGCATTGACTCTGCGGCCGGCGGTGGAATGACACTAACCCCTGGTGGACCATGAGGAGGGCGCGTCCGCCCGCACCCGGCCAAGAGCCCCAGGCATACAAGCAGAAGCACACCCTTTTGAAATGTTGCCATAAGCCGTTTCGCGTGTGAGATATCGAAAACAACCGTTCAACCTGGTGGCCCTTCGATTTTAGCTCTTTCGGAAGCTGAGCCAGACCTGAATTCTCGAGAGCATGCAGAAAAGAGTCGGTATAGGTTGATTCCTTTCGGCTCCATTGAGAGGATGCCCAGGAATGCCCCTGCCCGACTTCCAGAGCCAAAGCTTCCGACTCAGACCCTTCATTTCACTCAGGATGACACTTAGCCCAGGAAAACCAAGGCACTCCAATGGACAAACATGCCCGCCGATGATGGCGGGCATGTGACAGGCCTTCTATGAGACCAAATACACGCATTCTGTCAATCCCGTTACCCGAGTTGAGATTCAGGGAAAAAATACCGGATCTCAATTTGAGCATTCTCTGGAGAATCCGACCCGTGCACGGCGTTGGCTTCGATGGAGGCCCCATGCACGGCGCGAATCGTGCCTGCTTCGGCTTTCTTGGGATCGGTAGCCCCCATCAGATCACGATGTTTTTTTACGGCATCCTTCCCTTCCAATACTACGACCACAACCGGCCCGGAACACATATACGTGGTCAAGTCCTTAAAGAAGGGCCGTTCCCGATGCACGGCATAAAATCCTTCCGCCACCCCTTTTGATAATCTCATCATTTGCATGGCAATCGGAAATAACCCGGCTTCTTCGTAGCGGCGGATAATATCTCCAATCGCATGCTTGGCCACCGCATCAGGCTTAATAATCGCTAGCGTCCGCTCTGGCATAACTTCTCGTCCTTTCCAATAATTTCCATAAAAACCCCGGTGAGTAAGAAAGAACCATTTTACGGCCCCTCCTACCGAGTTGCAATCTCAAGACCACACTTAAACTGTAGTAATCACAAGGACTTCGGCCGGCTGAAACACCAGCCGTTCAGGAAGAGAAAGAGGGTGAGCATATTGATCGAGCCAACTCACACGCCACATTCTTGAAGAACCCGGCAAGGAGCCGATCTCTGCGCGGGACACGTCAGTCTGCTCATAGACATTCGTATTGAGATAGATGAGCGCCCAAGAGTCCGGGGACTCCGATGACCGCCGCTCCAGAACACACAGATGGGGATGATGCACCGTTCGTCGAACAAGTTCCCCCTCCCCGTGCCAAAGCGGCACGTCCAATTTCCAGCGATTCACGCCCCGGATAAAGTTCTGCAAATCCCATTGAGGGGACTCCCAATCATCCGGGGTGGTCTTTACCACATGCAGCGACCGTTGAAACCCGAATTCATACCCGATCGGCATCATAATGCCTGAGGAGAACAGCGCGGCAAAGGCATACCGCTGCCGTTGGACCGCCTCATTCCCTCCTGACTCAGCGGCCAGGCGAGGCGTGTCATGAGTCTCCGGAAATGCAATGGACGGCATATTTTGAAATTCCCGATGTTGGTTCAAACACCAGACATCCTTGAAATTCCACCATTTGGAACTGTTACAAAAAAAGTGAAATCCGGCTTCCCCAAGCGCACGGGTCTGTTCCAAAGTACAGCCAAGATTTTCCGCCCAAAAAACAGCCTGCGGGTTCCTGGAAAGCGCGCGGTGAATGAGGAAGCGCCACAATTCAACCGGAACCTTATAGGCCGCGTCACATCGAAACCCTTGAAAACCCAAATCCAGATACCGGTCCACCAATTGCCCCCAAAACTCCCAGAGGTGCGCTCGATCCGGAGAATCCCGATTGTCAATTTCCGCTAAATCGCCCCACACGGTTTTCTTGCTGGGATCGTCCGGATCAACGGCATACGGATTCTGAACCTGTCCCTGATTATCCCGCATATACCAGTCGGGATGTTTCGTGACTAAGGATGAATCAATGGCGGTATGGTTCAACACCAGATCCACCATGGGAGCCAGGCCGCATTGCACGATACGCTGAAGCGTGGGGCGCAAGACATCAAGACTCTGATCGTCTGTCCCCATGGGCAGAAACGCAGGATTCAGGAGATCATATTCTTTGATCGCGTACAAACTTCCCGAAAACCCTGGGAGGTGAATGGGATTCACAAAGAGCCAATTAAACCCCATGCTTGCGGCCCGTTCCGCATGAGGAAGCCAGAGGTTGCAGGGACCCGCCAGGCGAGGAAACAGATTATAGATGAGAGGAACGTGATGTGACGATTGCATATGTCAACCCTATACGTTCTCTGCACAGGCTTCGGGTGGACGAGTATCCGAAGCCAGGCCTTTAGAAAAGATGATACGGCCGACCTGCTTCACATTGGCACACAAGTCGCCCAATCCGGGAGTCACCAATCGAAACGGCCCGCCACGCTCTGAAGGAAAAGGCGCACCGTCCAACTCGTACACCAAAATACCAAAATCCATGGCCTGCTTAATCGTCAGGCAGGCCGAAAATTTTCCATCCTGCGATTCGAAAGTCACATGGTCAGCTCCCACATTGAGCGTCACAACATCAAGTAATGCTTGAAATTTTACGCCACGCACATTTATTCCCGGCATCAACGTGGGCAATTCAGACACCTGATGGGCCGCTGGAAGTTGCGCCAGCGTCGCTCGGGTGAATTGAAGGGGCTGCATGATAGCTCCCTCTATCCGTATGAAACCCACACCAGAAGGCTCGGTCCCGGTCATGGCCTTGATCAAAGCCGTCAACATTTCGTTCATGGGAGTAGGCACCCCGAACTCCTTCCCCTTCGCGGTGACGTAGCCATTCAGCTCATCGATTTCAGTAGGCCGTCCGGCCAACCAGTCATCATACATCGAGGTATGAATATCACGAAGCTCCTGAGACCACTTCACCACTTTCTCCGCCATGTCCTCATCCAACGGAACACGGTGCGCAGCCATGGCCACCGCTGAGACTTCCCGCACGATGGTAGTAATGACCGGCTGTAACTCCGGATGATCCAGGGCTTTCGCCACCCGATCCTTCAGCACCACCGTCAGCGGATTAAACACACAATTCCAACACATCTTCTCCCACTTGGCTCGCCGGATATCTTTGGTGATGAAGCAGGGAATGCCCACATCTTTAAACAATGTCGCAATCGCTTGAAGCCGGGAAGATTCCATCCCCATCGGTTCCCCAATTGTTATTAATCCCTTCTTGAAATGATCGATCACGCCAGGCTCGGCAATCCTGGAATAGATGAACGCCACCCCGCCTACAATCCGCTCACGGCCAAAGCGGGCCATGAGAGTATCTTCAATCGTCACGCCATTTTGCAGCGTCAGAATAATGGTATCCGCCTTCAGCACGGGTTCAAGCTGATTCATGGTCTCTTCGAGGTCATAGGCTTTGACCCCCAGTACAATCAAATCCGGTTGCGGCAATTGCTTGGGGTCGGAAGCCACCGGCGGATGCACGGTAAAGCTCTCACCAATCGCGCTCCGGATGGTCAATCCGTTTTTAACCACGGCTGCCAGTGTGCGCGGCCGCAAGAGAAATGACACGTTCGGATTTTTGCGAGCCAGATGCGCGCCAAAATATCCCCCAACCGACCCCGCCCCCACCACCAAAATCTGCTTCATCCGCTTACCCTTCCATAGTGGTCATCCCCGACTGTTTAATCGGGAATAATCACCGATGTTATTGTCAATCCGTTAGTTTGAATCCTTGTCCTATAGCAGTCATGCCCGACATTGTTTATCGGGCATCCATCTTGGCATTTTTTTCGGATGGATCCCCGCTGACGACTGGCGGGGATAACGAAAGAGTGAAATTGTTAAAAGGCTAAAATTCATCGTACAGGTCAGCCAAATGACGTTCTGATTGTCTCCCAAAGAAAATTGATCATGAAAAAATCGTGGCCCCTACTCTAGCAGAATTAGCTTGCCTCGCCTACGGGATGATTGCCTTATTGCGCACCAAGGAATTGCAGCTGCCGCCAGGCCTCATACACCACCACAGCAACCGCATTACTTAAGTTGAGGCTACGAGAGCCAGGCCGCATCGGAATGCGCAGGCGATGATCAGGAGGAAGGGCTTCTAAGATATGAGCAGGGAGGCCCCGCGTTTCGGGACCAAAATACAAGGCATCGCCAGGTTGAAAGGTCACTTCGTGATACGGTCGCTGGCCTTTTGTGGTAAGCGCAAATATTCGTAAGGGCTTCTGTGCATTCAGATAGTCTTGCAGAGTCGGATAATCCTTCATTCTGGCCAATTCATGATAATCCAATCCGGCCCGACGCGCCCGCTTATCATCCAACTCAAATCCCAATGGATGAATGAGATGCAATCCGAATCCGGTATTGGCACATAACCGAATAATATTCCCGGTATTCGGGGGAATTTCCGGTTCGTAAAGAACAACATCTAACATCGCGTAATTTTCAAATCAGCTGCGGTGGGTATCAAGATGTCGAACAGAGCTATGTGTTTTGCATCAAAATAAGAATCTGCCCTCTTTTCCTTCTTCATAGGTCGCTTCAAGACTTGACTTTCAAATTTGACCTGAGGACTCTGTGATCAAACCACTCTGAAATGACATTTACTTATTCAGACTCCTTATCGTTTCCCGGCTATCAGTACTTTCCGGTATTTGCCAGAACTCCGGTCTCCAAAACCGGAAGGCTTTATCAGAAAACGCTCCATGGGTGGCAGGAGCCTTACACGTTGGACCACCGATGCAAAATGCCTTAAGGGTAATTCGAGGCCGGACATCGAGAGGAATGATGTGGGTCGCTTGAATGATATTTTCCCAGGAGCCGAGTGTGCGATCCAAGGTCGTTTGAGGAGCAGAAAGGAAGTTATCAATCCAGACGAGCAAACTCCCTCGAGGGGTGAGGTCCAGAAAACTTTTCTGCCACTCACGCACTTCCGCATCCGGGTGCAGCATCAGGTTGTAGAATCGGGCCTCCTGGTTTTCACTCCTCAGAAGATAGGGAATGACACTCGTCCGAAAATCATCAATACTGCAGGCCGCCGCCATATACACAATATTCCTGACCGGCAGATCCGGAAATTCTCGTAGGACTCGATTGAGGACAATCGTTCCCATACTATGGCCAATGATGGTCATTTCCAATGTATGGGGATTGGCCTGAAGTAAGTCTCTCAGTGCACGAAACAGACTATAGGCCCCACCATCCGGTCCTTGTGTGAGCATTTTCCTAATTTTTGGGGAATTATCCCGAAAATCTCGAATATCAAAGGCCTCCTCCCGGTAGAACAGCATCTGTGTTCGTCGCAACATATTGTGCCAAGCCCCTTGACCAATGCCATCAATCAAGGGGGACAACAGGAGCTTCGAAGGCAGGGTAACGACATAACGCCCTAAGGC
>JAOUGQ010000197.1 GCA_029865515.1 Nitrospirota bacterium | reverse complement strand
CGTGTTGGTGATGGCCGGGTCATTTTCGACAAAAGGGAAAGCTGCCGTGAACCGTTGGCGGGAACAGGGGCGAAAAGTGGGCTTAGTCCGGTTGCGTGTGATTCGACCTCAACCGGCTGCAGCGCTGGCCAGGTTGCTGACTGGCCGAAAGGCGGTCGGTGTGATTGATCAGAATATTTCGCCCGGCTTAGGAGGTATTCTGTATCAGGAAGTCGCGGGTACGGTGGCCTCAGCCCGTGAACGTCCTCCGGTGATGCGATCGTTTATCGGAGGGCTTGGGGGGAAGGATATCAGCCAGGCGGAATTTGATCGGGTCCTTGAGGTGTTGGACGAGGCCAAACCTGGAGATGGTCCCGTTCCCTGTGAGTTGCTTTTTACGGACGCGGAGTATCAACAGGTCAGAACTGCGTTGAGCGTGGCCGGAAAACCGCTGGGAGGAAAGGCTCCATGAAAGTCAAAGGGGAATTTTTCAAAAGTCCCAAGGACATTCCTCAAGAAGAGGAACTGAGTTCAGGGGCGCCCTTGTGCGCAGGATGCGGGGGGCTGACGACGCTTCGCCTGGTGCACAAAGTGCTTGGAGAGAAAGTGGTTATTGTCAATGCGGCCGGGTGTATGACGCTGATGGCGACCTATCCGTATAGTCCGATCCGGTCTTCCTGGCTCTATACGACGATGGGCAGTGTGGCGGCGGGAGCGCAAGGCATCCGGGATGCGTTGGATATTCGGCGGGCCAAGGGAGAGTTGCAAGAGCAGGATGATATGAAGGTGTTGGTGCTGGCAGGGGATGGCTCAACTTATGACATGGGTCTGTCGGCCACTTCAGCCGCCATCCACCGGGGTTTGGATTTTTGGTATTTGTGTTATGACAATGAGGCCTACGGCAATACCGGATTTCAGATGTCCAGTTCCTCGCCGTTTGCGTCACGTACCACCACTTCTCCGATTGGCAAAGAAGAACCGGAAGGCACGTTTCAGGAAAAAAAAGACATGTTTGAAATCTGGAGGGCCCAGAAGCCACCGTACATCGCCACGGTGTCCTCCCATGAGGTTGTGGATCTGGCGGAAAAGGTTCACCGATCGTTGGCGATGAAAGGGCCAAAACTTTTTCTGGCGTTGGCGGTGTGTCCGACCGGGTGGGGATTTGATCCACGCATGGGTGATGAGCTCGCCCATCTGGCCATCAAGACCGGCGTCTGGCCTCTCAAGGAGGCGGTGGGTGGCGTGGTGCGTCATACTGTGATCCCCTCGCGCTTCCTACCGGTGGAAGAATATCTGCGTCCGCAACTGCGTTTTCGCCACTTGTTTGAGCCCAAGCCTCATACCCAGGCCTTGCAGGCGATTCAGCAACGCGTGGACCATTATTGGGATCAAGTCAGAAAGGTTGAGGGTGGGACCAAGCCAACCAAATTGAAGGAAGACAAGCCTTGAACGTGAGGCAAAAGGAGGATCGACATGGGGGAAACCTGTTTTACCTTTGAAGAATATTGTGATGATCTCGGACCGATAAAAATCGTCCACCTGTATGAACCTTCTTGTGGTCTGCGAGGAATTGTAGTCATTGACAATGTGGCCTGTGGCCCATCGATTGGCGGGGTCCGGATGGCTTCCGATGTGTCTACCCGGGAAGTCTACCGTTTGGCCAGAGCCATGACTCTTAAAAACGCCGCGGCCGGTTTGCCCCATGGCGGTGGAAAAGCCGGAATAGTGGCTGATCCGCAAACTCCCGATAAAGCGCGACTGATCCGTGCCTTTGCCCGCGCCATTCGAGATCTCGTGGAGTATGTTCCCGGGCCGGATATGGGAACGGACGAGACCTGTATGGGCTGGATGTATGACGAAATCGGGCGGGCTGTGGGTCTTCCACGTGTGCTCGGAGGAATTCCGCTTGATGAGATCGGTGCCACCGGCTTCGGGCTGGCAGAATGTGCAGAAGTGGCGGCTCCGGCTTGCAATCTCACCATCAAAGGTGCGGCGGTTGCCATAGAAGGCTTTGGGAATGTGGGAAAACATGCGGCGCGATACCTGGAAGAAAAGGGAGCACGGCTTGTGGCAGCCAGTGATAGCAAAGGTACAATCTACGATTCTGGTGGAATCCCCGTGGCGGCACTGATGGAAGCCAAGGCTGCGTCGGGCAGTGTGTTGGGCTATTCAAAAGGCAAGAAGCTGAGTCAGGCTGAAATCTTTGGTCTTTCGTGCGATATTCTCATTCCCGCTGCCCGTCCGGATTGCATCCACAAGGGTAACGTCAAAACGATTCAAGCCAAATTGATTTTGCAGGGGGCCAATATTCCCGCCACGCCCGAGGCCGAGACCAGTTTGCATCAGCGGGGTGTCCTCAACATCCCGGATTTTATTGCGAATGCCGGCGGGGTAACGTGTGCGTCGGTGGAATATCATGGCGGAAATGAGGCGCAAGCCTTTCAGGACATTTCACAGAAAATCCGTCGGAATACCCAGGAGGTGCTCAACCGGAGCCGTAAGGAAGGGATTGAACCTCGAAAAGCGGCCGTGGATCTTGCCCGCGAGCGGGTTCGTCACGCGATGACATTTCGCACCTGCGGGTGAGTCAGGCAGAGCGGTAGATCTGAAAAGATTGGATCAAGACCAATCATGGTTGTTGGCTGAACCTCCTGAAAAACCGTCATACTACAATCACTGACCAAACATCCGTCATTCCTATTTCCGCTATGAACAATTTAATTCGAGTGCTGGTGCTGGGAACGGGGCAAATGGGCTCAGGGATTGCCCGGTTGGTCCTTCAAAAACACGGTCTTCAACTTGCCGGAGTTTACGCACGTAGAAAACAGCGTGAAGGAATTGATGTTGGGCGGGTCATTGGGCTTGACTGCGATCTTGGTATTCACGTCGGCATAAATCTCGAAGAGGTGCTCGCCCGGGTCAGACCGCATGTGGCGATTCAGGCCACCTGTTCAAGAGTTGCTGAAGGGTTAGAGGAGATTTCTACTCTTTTGTCCCATGGGGTACACGTCATCTCTATTGCCGAGGAAATGGCTTTTCCCCGTTACCGGTCCCCGGCCATAGCCGATAGGCTGGAGGGAATGGCGCTTCAACATTCGGCGGCAGTCCTGGGGACAGGCATCAACCCGGGCTTTGTGCTGGATCTGTTGATCATCACGCTCACCGGGGTATGTGCGGATGTGCAAGCGATCAATGCTCAGCGGGTGAATGATCTGGCGCCCTATGGCCCTTCCGTTCTTGCGACCCAGGGCGTCGGGCTGACTCCTGAAGACTTTGACAAAGGAATTGAGAGCGGTACGGTGGTCGGACATATCGGATTTCCTGAGTCCATCCACATGATGGCTTCAGCCCTGGGGTGGACCATTGATCGGATTGAGGAAGAGCGGGAGCCCATTATTTCAAAAGTATGGCGTGAGACCCCCTTTGTGGTGGTGAAGCCTGGACAGGTGGCCGGCTGCCTGCACCGGGCAGTAGCCTATCGAGGAGAACAGCCGGTGGTGACCCTCAAACACCCGCAGCAGATTCATCCACATCTGGAAGGGGTGGAAACAGGAGACGTGATCGAGATAACCGGAACTCCCAACCTCCGCCTCATTGGGACTCCAGAAATTCCCGGAGGAGTGGGAACCTGCGCGTTGGCGGTTAACATGATTCCTCGTGTACTCAATGCGAGACCGGGACTCTATTCCATGGCGGAACTACCTGTTCCGGCGGCGATACTGGGTGATGTCCGAAAACTTCTTTCCAAAGGAGTTGTGAAGACCCGCCATGGCTGAATACATCGAAAAAGGCACCTGGGTCGAGATTCATCGTATCGTGCTGCCGGCAGGGCAACGCGCTTCGCAGGTGCCGGGTGAAACGCAGCAGGTTCCCTTGGAAATGCGGGTAAAAGGGTTTCTTGCCGAACGGTCCTCTCTCGGGGATGAAGTCGAGATTGTGACCTCAGTCGGTAGGCGTTTGCGCGGAATGCTGACCGATGTGAACCCCGCCTATACCCACAGTTTTGGCTCTCCGGTCCCAGAGTTGCTGATGATCGGTCGTGAGGTGCGTACAATCCTCGGCGGAACGAGAGGTGGTGGATGACGGCAGCTCTTAGCTATGAAGCGGTTCTCGCAGATCGAGACGCCATCATGCGGGCTTCGGTTGGAATCGATTATCAGCAGTATGTGACCGGGGTTCTGGCTTTTGATTACGAACGGTTGCTGGCGGATACCGGCTATGACATTCAACGCACACAGGATGTGCAAAGTCGAACCGGCGTGGGGAATACTCCGCTCATAGAGTTGCACCACATCACCTCCTTGGTCAGATTTCTTGCCGCTCCAGGGAAGGGCGCGCGAATTTTTGTGAAGGATGAAGCGGCTAACCCCTCAGGGTCGTTCAAAGATCGCCGGGCGTCGCTATCGGTCTATGAGGCCAAACGCCGCGGGTATGAGGGAGTCGTGGCGGCCACGAGCGGAAATTATGGTGCCGCCGTGGCTTCCCAGGCTGCCAAGGCGGGGATGCGGTGTATCGTGGTTCAGGAGGCGTTTGATAGTCAGGGGATTGCGCAACCGGAGATCGCGGAAAAAACCCGGGCTTGTGAGGCGTACGGTGCGGAGGTGATTCGGCTGTCCGTGGGTCCTGAACTTTTTTATGTGTTTCTGTGTGTTCTCAAGGAAACGGGGTATTTCAATGCTTCTTTGTATACTCCCTATTCTATCGTGGGAATTGAGACGCTTGGGTATGAGTTGGCCGGCCAGGTTCAAGAACAAACAGGAAGGTTTCCCGACCTGGTGATCGCGACACATGCCGGAGGTGGCAACGTGACGGGTACCGCACGAGGCCTTCGGAAAGCCGGGGCGGTTGATACCAAGGTCGTGGCGGCCAGTGTGGACCTAACCGGCCTGCACATGGCCTCCGATCGAGACTTCAACCGAAAGTCCTTCACCACCGGGCACACGGGCTTTTCCATGCCCTTTACGACCTGGCCTGATCGGGCCGATGTGCCGCGCAATGCGGCAAGACCGTTGCGCTACATCGATCGATTTGTCACCGTGACCCAGGGAGAAGTCTTTTACATGACACAAGTGCTGGCGGAACTGGAAGGTCTGGAGCGGGGTCCTGCCGGCAACACTTCGCTGGCTGCCGCATTTTCCATGGCACAGGAACTGGATGCCGATCAGATTGTCGTGATCCAGGAAACCGAGTATACAGGAGCCGGCAAGCATCCTCTTGCCCAACTGAATTTGGCCAAGCAAATGGGCGTGGAAGTGCGACGCGGCGATCCACGAGACAACAAACCCGGGCAGCGGATTGTCATTCCTGAGCACCCCTCGCAGATAGCCGTTGTTGACGTGGATCTCGAGCATGTGCGGCGCTCCTATGTGCGTCATGCGTTGGAAGCGGTTCACGGTGAACAACCAATGAGCGAAATTGATCTGGATTTTTTAGCCGCGGAGACACGCAGCAGCCGCGCCTATGTTAAGGAGGCCGTGAATGAATGGCATCGAACGACCTGATGATTTTGAGTCGCGTCGGGCCCACCTGCGGAAGCTGGCAGACTCCGAACTGCACGCCTATTTCTGGGAACTGGCGGAAAAGATCGTTGATCCCCTGATCGATGAAGCTAGAACTCACACCACGCCTTCCATCGAGCGGGCGGTCCTGTTGCGGATGGGCTTTTCAAGTTTCGAAGCCAAGGCGTTGGTGGACCAGATGCGGGGACGTGGTCTTCTTGGGCACGGGGCAGGACATTTGGTTTTGAACCTAGCAACCGCCAGAAACCTCTCAGTTCGTGCAGCAGGGGAAGCGCTTTTAGATGGTCACCATTGGGAGGTGCTATCGACATGAAATTATCTCCCGATCAAAAGCTTGATATCCGTGAGGTCCTCAAAGACCTTGCCTTGAACTGA
>JAOUGQ010000196.1 GCA_029865515.1 Nitrospirota bacterium | reverse complement strand
TTACTCCCTTCTTCCAAACATTATTCGTCTGTTGAAGAAGCCGTTGCTGACTGCCGAAAACGATTTCGCAACCTGCCGGAGCGGCATTTTCCGGCAGTGGAACAGTTAGTACATCAGCGCTTTTCAACCCCAGCAGGGTGAAAAAGCCTTCCTCCTGCATTTCCGAATCCATGCTTCATCTTCGAACCCAACAGCATGTTCAAAAAGCGCGTCCCAAGATCGTGAGGAGCAAGAATGAAAGAGTCAAACAACAAAAGGCAACACATTCAGAGTGTCCTTCTGCAATCAACGTCCTTTTCCCTTCTTAATATTTACCGGTTTGGAGAACGCCTTTTGTGGCCTTTTCCCATGTTCGTTACGCCGGAATGAATTTCAACGCAGCCGAATTAATGCAATATCGCAACCCGGTCGGAGGAGGTCCGTCATCAAACAGGTGCCCCTGATGACCGCCGCATCGGGCGCAATGCACTTCGGTGCGGGGGTAAATTAATTTCCAATCGGTTCGGGTCTCAATGACCTTCTCTGAAATCGGTTGCCAAAAGCTGGGCCAGCCGGTTCCGCTGTCGAATTTTGTGTCAGAAGAAAAGAGCGGCAACGCGCATCCCGCGCATTGGTAGATGCCTTTCGCTTTGCTTTGGTGATATTCATTGGTAAAGGGCGGTTCCGTGTCTTCATGGCGTAGCACCCGATATTGCATGGGGGTTAAAAGCGCCTTCCATTCATCATCAGTTTTGGTGATTTTCGTGATGTCCTCTCCCCCTGTTGGATTGGGAGCGGCCAATGACACGCCCAGGGATTTGGCCAGGACTCCGAAACCCAATGCCATGCCGACTTTCATAAGATTCCTCCTATTGATAGACATATCATAACCCTCCTTTTTTCGGAGACAGGGTGCCCTCCTGGTTCAGCCCAGTCTTTTTATACTCTACCAGTCTAGAGGACACAGAAAAAGTTACAGCTTGGGTGATTAAGCCTTTGACTGAACGGAGAGAAATTTTTACACTGTAGAAAATGGAAAGAACAGGATCGTTTGTTTAGGATTTTTGGATAGCCGAACGGTGTTCGTGATCGTAACAGGACGTGTTAAATAATAAAGATTTTCAAGGGCAAATTTGCCCAGGATGAGATTTCTTGTCAAAGGCTCCTGGTCGGTTCAAAAAAGTCCGTCCAGGAAGGCCGCAAATGGTTTAGCGTATCCCGCAGGGGACTTCCCTTATTTTACGCGCGGAGCGTACGCTTAGTACGTGAGCACGGAAAAACTGGCGAGAACGCCGCTGGCGGCTTTTTTCAACAGAACCTAACAGATTCAACGACTTGCGAAAGAAGGAGTGTCTATGGCTGAACAAACGCTGGATTTAAAAGTTGAAAGCCGGAACGTTGGCATGACTCCTCGCTGGAAAGCGGAAATTGAGCGACGGACTGAGGCGTTGCAAACGGATACCATTCGCATTATTCATGCCCGTGTGACGCTCACCAAGAATGCCCACCATAAGAAAGGCGCCGATAACGCGGAAGCGCTGATCGTGGTGACTCTCCCACGGCGTCGAACCGTTACAGCTAGAAAAGAATCAAAAACCTTTGAAGAAGCCATTCGTGCAGCCTTTCAGGCGATGGAGCACGAACTGGAGAAAATCGAAGAAAAGCGCCTAGCCAGGAATGCCAAGGCCCTAGCCAAAAAAGCCGAAAAAGTTATCGCGCTTACCGCTGTCTGAAGCAAAGTCACAATCAGGGCTCTACTCTATAGATGAGCGGGTGGACGTTCTGTCCACCCGCTCCTGTCTTTTCCTCTTCTCCTGTTCTGGGTCTTCATCAAATCCTCAATTTTGTTGGATTCTCCCCAAAAACTGGCTTTATTTTGTGGACTTGCCTTGTCACGATCGGTTCATTTGAGGTTCCAGCCATGGGCCGTTCAAAAAGACCGTCCAGGCTGAAAATATTGTGAGGAGTAAGATGTGAGGCGTCAGGAGTGAGGGGGGAAAGAGGCGCACGCTGAGTTCTTTTTCCTCACCTGACGATTTTCACCGACCAGAGAATGCTGCCGGCGAACCTTTAGGGACATGCTTTTTCAACAGTCGCTTAAATCGGTGGAATATGGAGCAGTTCCCTGCCGGCTTTCATGATCTCGGCGAGTCGCTCAGGGGTCTTGGCTTCGCCGTAGCATCGGACGGTGGGTTCGGTTCCAGAGAGTCGGATAAGATACCACCCGCCATCAGGCAGCAAGAGTTTACAACCATCCAGTTTATTCACATGGATGATCTCCACTCCTGCAAACGTGGAAGGAGGTTGCTCAAGCACCTGTTTGACCTGTGCACGGATGTGTTCGGTGGTTGTCAGATCTTGTCGTGTTGTGAAGGCGGCCCCGACCCGTTCAAACAGATCTTTCAATAACTCCTGAATGGTCTGACCGGTAAATGCCACCATCTCGGCCACAAGCGCCCCGGCCAAGATGCCGTCCTTTTCCGGCACGTGGCCCTTGATAGACATGCCGGCGCTTTCCTCCCCGCCAAAGACGACTTCCCCCTTCGCGAGTAATTCGCCAATATATTTGAATCCGACGGGGGTCTCGTGGACCGTCAATCCATGGTGTGCTGCCACCGCATCAATGAGATGGGTGGTGGCCACCGAGCGTGCGACTCCCCCGGTCCATTGACGACTGCGAATAAGATAATCCAACAACACAGCCAGGATATAGTTGGCTTGAATAAAGGTGCCGTCGGCATCCACGATTCCAAATCGGGCTCCGTCTCCGTCGGTGGCAAGTCCGAGATGTGCGCCTTCGCGGTGAACGGTTTCCTTCAGGTCCTGAAGGGTCTCGTCGTTCGGTTCCGGTCGAAAACCTCCAAAGTAGGGATCCCGCCAATGATGCAAGACGGCCATTTTTGCACCGGCCTGCCGAAGAAATTCGTCCAGATAGTTTCTGGTGGTTCCAAACAGGGGATCAAAAATGACCCGAATCCGGCCGTTCCGAATGCGGTCGCGATCCACATGCTGTTCCAGGGCTTTGAGATAGTCGGGTTGCGGATCGAAATAGCGCACCATCCCTTCGTTTTTGGCGCGTTCCCAGGGAAACCATTTGATGTATTCCCCGTGCAAGAGGGGAAGGATGCGCAGCTCAATGGCTTTGGTGGTTTCAGGCAGCGCCGACCCTCCCCAATCCGGTGTAAATTTGATCCCGTTCCATTCAGGAGGATTGTGGCTGGCGGAGATGTTAATGCCGCCTCCCAGCTTGCGACTAATCACATGGTAGGAGATGGTCGGCGTCGGTGTATCCCGATCACAAATGAGACAAGGGATACCATGGGCCGCCATGACTTCCGCGGCCACTTTGGCAAAATGCTCACCTAAAAAGCGTGCGTCGTAGCCGATCAGGATGCCTTGCTGCCCCAGCTTCTGTTGTCGCAGATATTGCGCAATACCCTGGCACACGATCCGGATGTTCCGGACCGTAAAATCTTCGGCCACAATGGCCCGCCACCCTGAAGTCCCGAATTTTATGGAGTCCATGTTCGATGAAGCTCGAAATCGAGAAGGAATTTTTCAGCAAAAACAGTCAATATAGGATTTAGGGCATTACCTGCCAAAAGGGTTACAGAATAGAAGATTTTCCCTCATTTGCCAATCGGGTGCTTGAGTTTTTTCTGATGACAGCCGGAGAAACCGTCTTAAAGGTGGACGATTCCGGTTGGGATGCAACGCGAAAGTGTGGTAAGAATTCCTTGAGGCGTTCACAAATTGGTGAAGCGGGTTAGTCTGTTATGCCTCTGGTGATTACGAGGAGGACAGTTCACACCAGACGGGAGTGTGATCGGAAGGTTTGTCCATCCCGCGGGGTCCACGATCCACATCTGATGCGACTAATCGATCCGCCGCCTGGGGAGAGAGCAGGAGATGATCGATGCGCAGCCCTTCGTCTCGATTCCATCGGCCAGCCTGGTAATCCCAATAGGTGTAGAGCCCTATATCGGAGTGCAAGGCTCGAAGGGCATCGGTGTATCCGAGATGGCAGAGGGCTCGAAAACGGGCACGGGACTCCGGGCGGCAGAGGGCGTCCTCGGCAAACCCCTTTGGATCGTAGACGTCGTGGTCGGTGGGGCACACGTTAAAGTCGCCCCCTAGCACCACCGCCTCTTCCAGGGAAAGGAGTGACTGCGCATGCGTGATGAGTCGATCCATCCAGGCGAGCTTATATGAAAACTTTTCTGTCCCCACCGGATTCCCATTGGGTAAATAAATTGAAGCCACCCGGACGTTTCCTATGACCGCTTCCAGGTATCGGGCTTGTTCGTCGGAGGGGGCACCAGGCAGAGCGGTGTGTTCCACTTCGATAGGGGCTTTCGAGAGAATCGCGACTCCGTTGTACGTTTTTTGCCCGACGATCGCCATATTATAACCAAGCTCTTCGATCGCCATTCTGGGGAACTGGTCCTCAGTGGTTTTCAGTTCTTGAAGCAAGACAAGGTCCGGGATGGCCTGTTTGACCCATTCCATCACATGGGGAATTCGCATTTTGATTGAATTCACATTCCAGGTGGCGATTTTCATGGGAGTCTCAAGGGCCTCTTGATCACACGTTATGACTGGGAAAGTGGTGGTGAGTGGGTGTCGCGCTGGAAGATTATTTGAAAGCCTTGAAATTGTTTTTGAAACAAGGTCTTCAAAATAAATGGGGTAATGCCAAGGAATAAAACGCCATAAATACAGATTTCCAACAGATATTGAGAGTCCTCAGACACGGTGTAATTCAAAATTACGGGTAACCCCCACCCGATGGTCATACTGACAAACATCAAAATTACCACGTGTCGCCAAACCAGAAACCAGACGAGTTTTAATAATTCCCCATACGTTGGTATCTCCATTATTCGTGTTTTTCCTTTCTCGTAAGACTCTTCACCTAATGTGCTTCGTCCCATGATGGGCCATGCCCGGCTTCGACCGTGAGCGGGATAGACAATTGTAGGGCCGGGAGTGTGGCGGCTTCCATCACCTGCTTGATGACGGCAGCGGTTTGATCTATAGCCGCTTCTTCCACCTCGAATAGCAACTCGTCGTGGACAGTCAACAGCATTTTGGCCTGTGCCGTTAAGCCATGCTGTGCCAGCCCGGCGGGTACGCGGATCATGGCCCGCTTTAAAATGTCGGCAGCCGTGCCTTGGAGAGGCGCGTTAATGGCGGCCCGCTCGGAGAAATTTCGTCGAGCGGGATTTTTATCATGAATGCCCGGCACGTGGCACCGGCGGCCAAACAGGGTCTGGACGTAGCCGTGTTGCCGGCAAAACTGTTTGGTGCGTTCCATGTAATCCTGGATCCCTGGATACTGTTCGAAATAGGTTTTAATATAGGACGCGGCTTCACTCTGTTCCACGCCTAACTGACGGGCCAATCCGAACGGGCTGATCCCGTAAATGATCCCGAAATTAATTGCCTTGGCTTTTCGTCGAATTCCCGAATCCATATTTTCTAATGGAATGCCGAAGACCTGGCTGGCGGTGAGGGCATGAATATCCTGGCCTTCCCAAAAGGCTTTTTTGAGAACGGGAATATCGGCCACGTGGGCGAGCAAACGCAGTTCAATCTGGGAATAATCGAGCGACAGAAGGGTGCAACCAGGTTCTGCCACGAAGGCCCGTCGGATTCTGCGGCCCTCTTCGGTGCGAATGGGAATGTTCTGGAGATTGGGATCAGTGGATGACAGTCTTCCCGTCGCCGCAGACGCCATGGCATAGGACGTGTGAATCCGATTCGTGTCGGGGTTGATCTGATGGATGAGCGCATCGGCATACGTGCTGCGGAGCTTTTCCAAATGGCGCCATTCCAATACGCGGGATGGGAGTTCATGGCCTTGAGCCGCCAACGATTCCAGGACATCGGCACCGGTTCCATAGCTGCCGGCTTTGCCTTTTTGACCTTCTCCCAGGGCCAGGTGGTCA
>JAOUGQ010000011.1 GCA_029865515.1 Nitrospirota bacterium | reverse complement strand
CCCGGACATCCATCCTGTCTGCAGAATGCGAAGTGGCATAGTCTGCTTAGGCCTCTTATTGGGGTTCGTGGTTATTGGTTGCCGGCTGTTTTACCTGCAGGTCATACAAGCTGAAGTCGGGGCCCATCAGGCGCAACAGCAACATCAGAAGACCGTGGTAGTGCAGCCTGACCGAGGTGTGATTGTTGACAGGCATGGTCATCCACTGGCTCTCAATGTGGAGGTGGCGTCACTGTATGTCAGGCCGCCATCCCTGAAGGATCCGCACCGAACCGCACGGTCGTTAGCTCCGGTCTTAGAAATGCCGGCCACTCAGTTAGGTGACCTGTTCACACGGAATCAGCCATTCGTGTGGGTCAAACGGAATGTTCCGGAAAGCATAGCCAAGAAATTGGAGGCGATGAATATTCCCGGGTTGGGACTGACGAGAGAGCCGCATCGTTTTTATCCCAAGGGCGAATTGGTCTCTCATATTGTGGGGTTTGCCGGGATTGATAGCCAGGGTTTGGAAGGGGTGGAGCTTCAATATGAATCCTATCTGCGGGGTGAAAAGAACCTGATAAAATACCAACGCGACGCCCTGGGACGAAAAATTGCCTCTCCCCAAAACCAGGATTCGGCCAATCTCCCGACCGGCTACCATCTGACGTTGACCGTTGATGAAGTGATCCAATTCATTGCGGAGGAGGAATTGGCGCAGGCAATGAAGCGAAGCGGCGCCAAATCCGGAAGTATTGTCATCATGGACCCTTTAACCGGAGCAATTCTAGCGTGGGCCCTTCATCCCACATTTGACCCGAACCATCTGGGGCAATTTTCCGCCCAGGATTGGCGGAATCGAGCGGTGACGGATCCCTATGAACCGGGCTCAACCTTGAAAATTGTGGTGGCGGCGGCTGCGCTGGAAGAGCATGTCATGGCCCCGGATACGTTGATCTATGGCGGTGAGGGACAGATGGCGGTCGCAGGTACGATTGTTCATGATCCCGCAAAAACCAGTTGGATGACGTTTTCGGAAGCGGTAGCTCAATCGAGCAATGTGGGCGCGATCAAAGTCGCGATGGAATTAGGACAGGACCGCGTCTTTGCGTATTTGAAGGCGTTTGGATTTGGAGAAAAAACCGAAATCGATCTCCCGGGAGAATCTTCAGGGATATTACGGGAGCTCAACAAATGGAGTGGGCGAAGCCTGTCTTCGATTGCGATGGGACAGGAAATCGGAGTCACTCCCATTCAAATGGTTGCGGCGATGTCAGCGGTGGCCAATGGGGGTTGGCTGATGACGCCGTATGTGGTTTCTTCAGTCTTGGATTCCCAAGGGCAAGCCATGCTGACCAAAGATCCACAGCCCAAGCGGCGACCAATCTCCACGGAGACAGCCGGTGTGTTAACCAGGATTCTCGAAACTGCAGTAGAAACGGGAACAGGCAAGCGTGCCAAGCTTGCGGAATATCGAGCGGCGGGAAAGACTGGGACCGCTCAGAAAATTGATGTGGAAACCGGATCATACTCTTCATCAAGGGTGATTGCCTCGTTTGTAGGGTTTGCGCCGATCGATCAACCTCGGCTCACCATGTTGGTGGTTATAGATGAACCGAAAATTGGTAATTGGGGAGGGGAAATTGCTGCGCCGGTATTTCGAAAGGTGGCAGAACGGGTCCTGCCGCATTTGGGGGTCTTACCCGGTGGGTCACCAATCATTCGGACGGCTGCCGCCACACAGCCAATTTCTTCGCCGCAGCCCCTTGTGCAATAAACTGTGACGTTACGAGAGCTTGTTGCCTCACTGGATAGTGTAATGGTTCAAGGGGATCTTCAGTGTGAGGTTATGTCCATCACCGAGGATTCTCGGCAGGTAAAACCTGGTTCGGTGTTTGTGGCAATCAAGGGAGAACACCAAGATGGGCATCAATTTGTGAGACAGGCCCAATCACAAGGGGCGGTTGGTGTTGTGGTGGAAGAAGGTTTTGAGAGGTTTGAGCCACCCCAGGGAGGAAGATCATCCGTCCTCATTCGAGTGAAAAACTCTCGAAAGGCTTTGGGATTGTTGGCATCCAGACTGTACGACATGCCTTCCGCCCATCTGCAAATGGTGGGGGTCACAGGGACGAATGGGAAAACCACGGTGACGTATCTAGCGAAATCCTTGCTGGAAGCCCAAGGACATCATGTTGGATTGTTGGGGACCGTGGGATATGTTTTCGGGACAGAACACCGGGCGGCATCGCATACCACTCCTGCCTCCGTCGAATTGCAGGGTATGTTGAATGCCATGGTGAAAGCCGGGATGGATGTCGCGGTGATGGAGGTCTCTTCCCATGCCTTGGCATTAGACCGGGTGGCTGGCTGTGAATTCGACATTGTGGTGTTTACCAACTTGACGCAAGACCATTTAGATTTTCATCGAACGTTGGATGAATATTTTCAGGCGAAGGTCCGTTTATTTACCGAATGCGTCGAGGGTAAGCAGAAGACAGGTCCCAAACGAGCTCTTGTCAATGCGGATGATGAACGGGCCCCCATGCTCCTTCAACGCTGTTCAATTCCCACGTGGACGTTTGGCCTTCATGCACCAGCGGACATTCAGGCGGAAGACATTCGTCTTTCCATGGGCGGAACGGAGTTTTTGGTAAACAGTCCTCTTGGTCGATTGACCATCAGTAGCCAATTAGTGGGTGAGCACAATGTGTCAAATATGTTGGCAGCCATTGGCATCGGTTTGGAAATGGGCATGACGGTTCCGATGATTGAGAGGGCGCTGCAATCAGTCGCCAATGTTCCCGGTCGATTTGAACGCATCGATGAAGGACAAGCCTTTACGGTCGTGGTGGATTATGCCCATACCGAAGATGCGCTGTATCGGTTGCTCCGAGCGGCGCAGGCGATTAAACAAGGACGAATCATTACGCTGTTTGGCTGTGGAGGAGATCGGGATTCTGGAAAGCGGCCCAAGATGGGCCAAGTGGCGTCACGACACAGCGATTTGGTGATCGTCACCTCCGATAATCCTCGAACGGAGAATCCTCATACAATTCTGTCTCAGATCGAACAGGGAATTCAGTCGCTGCGTCCCGAAGAACGGTGTCCTTATCGGATCATTTCAGATCGTGCTGAGGCGATTCATGCCGCTGTGGCAGAAGCCAAGCCGGGAGATCTGGTGTTGATAGCCGGGAAGGGACACGAAGACTACCAGATTCTCGGTACCCAGAAAATTCATTTTGATGATCGTGAAGAAGCCAGGAAAGCGATCCATCAGCAGATGGGTCGCGCGTAGTCGGAAGATTCGGCATGGCGGCTTTTGAGGTGGAAGAAGTTCTTGATGCGACCAAGGGTACGTTGATTGTCAGGGGACGGCGCAAAGGCAGGCTGCTTCGGGTGCAAACGGATTCGCGTGAGATCAAAGCCGGCGATCTTTTTCTGGCATTGAAAGGCGAGAAATTCGATGGCCACGAATTTGTGAGAAAGGCCTGCCAACTGGGAGCGAGGGGCGTCGTTGTTGAAGAGGCACGGGCCTGGGAAATGTTGAGGCAGACGCGTCAGGTTGGCTCGGATCCCGTCATGGTGGTTGGCGTGAAAGATACTCTTCGGGCCTACCAGGACTTGGCCAGGTTCCACCGATTACGGTTTTCGATTCCTGTGGTGGCGATTACGGGTAGCAATGGAAAAACCACGACGAAGGAAATGGTCTATCGGGTGCTGGCGACTCGCTGGCGCGTCCATAAAACACAAGGAAATTTTAATAATGCCATTGGAGTCCCCAGGACGCTCTTGGGTCTTCACGCAGGCCACCAGGCCGCGGTCATTGAAATGGGAGTGGATCAAGTGGGGCAGACCACGCAACTGTGTGATATGGCCAGGCCCACCTCCGGCGTGATCACCAATGTCGGTCCGGACCATTTGGAGTTTTATGGCACGCTAGCCAGGTCGGCGACATCCAAGGGTGAATTATTGGATTGGCTTCCCGGGGATGGTGGGGCAGCTATTTTGAATGCGGACGACCGATATTTTGAAAAATTTTCCCGGAAAGCCAAATGTCCTGTGATCTCATTCGGGTTGTCGGCTCAGGCGGATGTTCGGGCAGCAGACCAGACGTGGAATGGGTGGCGAACAGAATTTCGTCTCTTATTACCCAACCGACGAAAGGCCAAGCGAGTGAGTGTGCGAACCATGGGCTCGCACAATATTGCCAATGCCCTGGCCGGGGCTGCAGTCGGATGTGCCATGGGATTTTCTGGCGAGGAGATCATTTCGGGATTGGAGAAGTTTAGGCCGGCGCCCATGCGGTCGGAAATCCGTCGGTGGGATGGGGTGATGTATCTGTACGATTGTTATAACGCCAATCCCGCGTCGGTCAAGGCAGCCTTGGAATTGCTGGTTGGGCTGGATCCTGCTCGAAGAACGATAGCCGTCTTAGGGGACATGCTTGAGTTGGGGCCCAAAGAGGCGCAATTTCATCAGGAAGTTGGACGCGAGGCGGCGAAACATCAGGTCACCCATTTGATTGCCTGTGGGGTATATGGCCATAAGATGCAGGAAGGCGTCCAGAAGGCGCGTGGGACCACGCTGGTGTCAGTGGCGAAGGACGCTGTAGAAGCAGGTGAGTTGTTGAAAACGATCGTCAAGCGTGGAGATGTGGTGTTAATTAAAGCTTCCAGAGGCGCAAAAATGGAACGTGTTTTAGACGCGGTCCGTCCAGCGTCATGAAGGATTTGGTTTTGTGTTGAATTTCCCTGGCACAAGGGATCGGCGATGGTAACGAATTAACTGTGCACATACATGACGCACTTTGTCAGGAATGGACCCTCATTCCTCGTGCCTTGAGAAAGTAATTTTCTATGCTGTATCTGTGGCTCTATCCCCTTCATACCGAATTTGCCTTATTCAATGTCTTCCGTTATCTCAGTTTTCGCATCATTTATGCGGCGATTACTGCCTTTCTCATTGTCTTTTTTCTTGCCCCTTCCATGATCAAAAAATTACAGACGTTGAAACTGGGACAAAAAATTCGGAACGATGGTCCCCAAACTCATCTTGGAAAATCCGGCACTCCCACGATGGGGGGTGTGCTCATTATTTTTTCTGTCTTGTTAGCAACGTTGTTATGGGCGGATATTTCCAATCTCTATGTGTGGTTGGTCTTGTTGTCGATTGTGGGTTTCGGGCTGATCGGGTTTGTCGATGATTACATTAAAATATTACGGGGTCGTTCCAAGGGATTGTCGGCAACGCAAAAATTTGTGGGACAGTTAGGTGTAGCCTTGGGAATTGGGTTGTTTTTTTACCTATCGCCTGCCTATTCCACGCAGCTCAGTGTGCCGTTCTTTAAAAATTTCACCCCTGATCTAGGAGCCTTGTATATCCCCTTTGCTATTTTGGTCATTGTGGGGTGTTCCAATGCGGTGAACTTAACTGATGGATTGGATGGTTTGGCCGTCGGGCCGGTCATTATTTCGGCGATGGCCTACACGGTAGTGGCCTGGGCAGTCGGGAATAAAGTGGTTTCAGAGTATTTACTCATTCCTCATATTAACGGAGCCGGGGAGCTCGCTATTCTGACGGCCTCTATTATTGGCGCGGGCTTGGGGTTTCTCTGGTTTAACACCTATCCTGCATCGGTTTTCATGGGTGATGTGGGATCTTTGCCGCTCGGGGCGGCGTTAGGGACGGTAGCCGTAGTCTGCAAGCATGAATTGTTATTGGTCTTAGTCGGGGGAGTGTTTGTGATGGAAGCGGTGTCCGTGATTTTCCAGGTGGCATCCTTTAAGTCCAGGGGAAAGCGAATTTTCCTCATGGCGCCGTTGCACCATCATTTTGAATTGAAGGGATGGGAAGAACCCAAAGTGGTCGTTCGTCTGTGGATCATTGCGATCATTTTGGGCCTTTTGAGCATCAGCACCTTGAAATTACGATAATCATAGGATCTTAGTGGAACCCTGTGGAGTCATGGAAGCTGTGAAAGTCACTCCGGTGTTTCCCATCACAAGTTGGCAAGGGAAACGGGTCACGGTATTTGGTCTCGGACGAAGCGGGAGGGCGGCTGCCGATCTCCTCCTGGACTTGGGCGCGTTGGTCACCATTGTCGAAGAGCAACCCAGCCAGGATTTTGAGTCTACGTCGAAGTCGTATGGACTTCGAGGTGCTCAGGTGTTCCGGGGAGATCAAGTCGCAGAGGGCTTGAGGGATCTCGATCTCCTTGTGGTGAGCCCAGGGGTCTCCAAGGACCATCTTCTTGTCCAAGAGATTGGCCAACGGGGCATCCCGATTATCGGAGAAATTGAATTAGCCGGATGGTTTCTACAGGCTCCCATCATTGCGGTGACCGGCACCAATGGGAAAAGCACCACGGTTCGCCTCATCGGATCGATACTGCAACAAAGCGGAAAAAGGGCATTTGTGGGCGGAAATCTGGGTATTCCCTTGTGCGAAGCCGTGCCGAGGCCAACTCACCCCTCTCCAGCGCCTGACTATGAATATATTGTCGCAGAGGTATCGAGTTTCCAATTGGAGACTATCCACCGGTTCAAACCCTGGATTGCCGCGTTGTTGAATGTGACGCCCGATCATCTGGATCGACATCCCACCCAGGAAGAATATCGGGCTGCCAAACAGCGTATTTTTGAAAACCAGACGAGTCAGGATTGGGCGCTCATCAATGTGGATGATCCTGTGGTGAAAACCATGGCCTTGTCCGCACGGTCAGGCCTCTGTGAATTTAGCCTTATTCAAAAGGTAAAACAGGGTGTGTATCTTGAGGGAGCCGATATTCGGGCACGGATGCACGGGAAGGAGTTTTCAATTGTTCGACGGGATGCACTTCCGATGCGTGGAGATCATAACGTCGCGAATGCGATGGCGGCGATGAGTGTCAGCCTGCTGTGCGGGTGCTCAGTAGAAGATATGGTTCTGGCCCTTCAGTCTACTCCAACCTTTGAGCATGCCTTGGAGGTGGTTCGGGAATGGCAAGGCATCACATTCGTCAATGATTCAAAGGGGACAAATGTGGACGCCACACTCAAAGCCTTGCACAGCTTTGAGGAGCCATTGGTCTTGATTCTTGGGGGAAAAGATAAAGGCGGAGATTTTTCGCAGTTGGCTGACACCATTAAGCGGCAGGTCAAGGGAGTGGTGGTGATTGGAGAAGCCACTCAGAAAATCATCCAGGCCTTGGATCAGATCAAGCCGGTCGCTCTTGCGGCCAGCCTGGAGGATGCGGTGTCGCAGGCCGCGGCGTTCGCGTCAAAAGGAGATGTCGTGTTGTTTTCTCCGGCTTGCGCCAGTTTCGATATGTTTCGGAATTATCATCATCGAGGACTTGAATTTAAACGGGTTGTCGGGGAGCTTCAATAAATGGGAATTCCAGCCATACTCCGACGAAAAAATTCTCACGTCGATTCCCGCGCGTGGGCGGATTTATTCCCGCGGAATCTCGGCATCAGTTCCAAGCGGATCGATCCGCTGATTGTGGGGATTACCCTGGCCCTGTCACTTGGGGGATTGGTCATGGTCTTCAGCGCAAGTGGCGTCATGGCGGAAAATAAATTTACCAACTCCACCTATTATCTCCAACGACAAATTGTCTGGATGGTGCTGGGATTCGGCCTCCTGCTGGTTGGGTCATTGATCGATTATGGCCAGTGGAAACGCTGGGTTCCCTTGATTGTGGTGGGATGTGTCGCTGGATTGCTTCTGGTGTTGGGAATAGGCCCTCAAATTAATGGGGCTCGTCGGTGGCTCGCATTCGGATTTTTTTCCATTCAACCCACGGAAATGGCCAAATTGGCCGTCGTGTTGTATCTGGCAGCGTTTCTCTCCAATCCTCAACGACGGGTCACCGATTGGCAGCGAGGGTTTCTTCCCCCCGTGGCGATTGTGGGCTTGATCTGCGGACTTATTGTGGTGGAACCTGATTTAGGGAGTACCGTCGTCATCAGTCTGGTGTTGGTGGGCATGATGTATCTGGCTGGAGCCCGCGTGCGTCATCTGGCGTACTTAGGTCTTCCGATGGTCGTGGGGTTGATTTCGCTCATCTGGATGAGTCCAGAACGATGGGAGCGGATGACCACCTTTATGAATCCCTTCGAGGACCGGGAAGGTGCAGGCTACCAGCTTGTCCAGTCCATCCTGGCGCTGGAAAACGGCGGAGTGTTTGGTGTCGGTCTTGGGCAGGGAAAACAAAAACTGTTGTATCTCCCTGAGGGACACACCGACTTTGTGTTGGCGTTGGTGGGAGAAGAGCTTGGACTTATCGGGACCTCAGGTCTATTGGCGTTGTTTGCCATTTTAGTGTTCAAAGGATTTCGTGTCGCGGCCTTGGCACCGGATTTATTCGGACGATACCTCGCCTTGGGCATTACCTTGCTCCTGGGCATTCAGGCCCTTATCAATGCGGGAGTTGTGAGCGGAATGTTACCGACGAAAGGGTTAACGCTTCCCCTGGTGAGTTACGGCGGGTCCTCGCTGCTTGTCACCATGTTAGCCATCGGAATCCTGTTGAGTATCGCTCGACAAGGGCGAGCCGGCCCCTGATTGAGAGAGGATGTATGAATGAGGGTCGTGATTGCTGCGGGTGGAACGGGAGGACATGTATATCCGGCTATCGCGTATGCGAAAGAATTTCAACAGCATGATCCTGGTGGGAGCATCGTGTTTGTGGGGACGGGTAAGTCCTTGGAGGGAGAAATCCTCGGAAAAGAAGGGTTTGGCTTTGAACCGATTCAGGTCGAAGGATTTGTGGGTCGAGGGGTGTTTCGCATGATTCGTTCCTTCGTTCTGCTCCTTAAGTCGGTAGGGCGGGCTGTTCAGATTCTCCGAAGCCATCACACGGATCTGGTCATTGGCACAGGAGGATATTTCAGTCCACCCGTGGTCTTTGCCGCATGGTTGCTGAACATTCCCAGAGTATTGCTGGAACCAAATGCTATGCCGGGTCTTGCCAATCGGGTGTTAGGCCCATTGGCCGATAGGGTTTTTTTGGCCTTTGACAGTGCCGTTCCCTTCTTCTCGCCTTCTAAGGTGAAGGTGATTGGCACTCCCATCCGCAAAGCGTTTGTGTTGGAGAACGCTCCCCCTCCGCCGAAGAAGGTCTCGCACCTGTTGATCTTTGGCGGGAGCCAGGGAGCTCGGGCCATCAATTCCGCAGTGTTGAAAGCCGTGGAATCTTCAGCGAGGCTGCGCGAACAGGTGACCATGACGCACCAGACGGGAGCCGATGATTATGAACGCGTCAAAGCCGCCTATGAACAACTTGGCATGATGGTGGATGTCCGTCCTTTTCTCTTCGATATGCCCTGCGAACTTGCCAAAGCGGATCTTATTGTGTGCCGGGCCGGAGCCAGTACTCTGGCTGAGTTATCGGCATATGGAAAAGTTGGAATTCTGATCCCGTTTCCTCAAGCGACACACAACCATCAGGAAATGAATGCCAGGGCCATGGAAGGGGCTGGCGCCGCACGGGTTCTGCTGCAATCAGAACTCACGGGGCAGCGTCTGGCAGAAGAAATTGAACAATGCATGACTGATATCCATCACTTACAGGAAATGGCTGGACGAAGTTGGGCCTTGAGGAAAGTTCATGCCACTGAACAGATGGTTCATGAATGTCTCTCCCTTGTGGGACAGAGTGGGTAACGGAAGATAGGGGGAATCGTCTTTTGGAAAGTTTTGCAGCACACAGCAGCGGTTCGGAGAGAAAAGCGAGAAAAATTGACGAGAGGATGTTCAACCTTTAATGAGGAGGGACTCTTGCAGGGAATGAGGGGAGTGTCCTGTCAGGTCAGAGTCTGGGGAATTGAAGGTCGTGGCAGTGTCATGAAAAAGAAGAGCTTTGGAGGACAGAGCTTGGTATGCCGGGCCGGCATTGCCGGTCTTGAGACCATCAGCCCAGACCCACACGCCTTGCGCGCTCATAGGGGGAGGCTACAGGCGATCGCCCCCAACGATCCTCCTTTCGACTCTGGAAGTCTAACACATTATGTTTCGAAAAATTCAGCACATACATTTGGTTGGTATTGGGGGAAGCGGGATGAGCGGCATCGCAGAGGTGCTTCTCACGCTAGGGTATAAAGTCACGGGTTCCGATATGGGGTATTCCGACAGTATCCGTCGGTTAGAGGAACTGGGGGGGACAGTGTATATCGGGCATCAGGAGTCGAACGTGGAAGGCGCACAAGTTGTGGTGGTGTCATCGGCCATTGCCAGCTCCAACCCGGAAATTCGCGCGGCACGGGCTAGGGTGATTCCTGTCATTCCACGGGCTGAGATGTTGGCAGAGTTGATGCGGTTGAAATTCGGGATTGCCATTGCCGGCGCACATGGCAAGACCACGACGACGTCGATGGTGGCTTCGATTCTGGCGCAGGCCGGGCTGGATCCCACATTCGTGGTTGGAGGAAAGGTGAATGCCATGGGGACTCATGCGCGTCTAGGTCGCAGTGATCTCCTGATTGCGGAGGCCGATGAAAGTGATGGGTCGTTTTTGCGATTGTCGCCCTCCATTGTCGTGGTTACGAATATGGACCGGGAGCATTTAGACCACTATGGAAACATGGAAGGTCTTCAAGAAGCGTTTCTGCAATTTATCAATAAGGTTCCCTTCTACGGTGTGGCGATTGTGTGTGCCGATGATCCATGGATTCGCGGTCTGTTGCCACGCGTGGTCAAGCGGTATCAAACCTATGGCATGAGTGATTTTTCCGGTGTGCTCACGCCTGATCTTTTTGCCACTGAGATTGAGCCCAAAGCTCTTGGTGTGGAATTTCGAGCGCATTTTCGGGATCAAAAGCTTGGCCCTTTCCGCATTCGAATCCCCGGCGTGCATAACGTGTCCAATGCCTTAGCCGCCATTGGGGTCGCCTTGGAATTGGATGTGCCAGTGGATTTGATCCGGGCGGGGTTGGCGGCATTTGCCGGGGTAGAACGCCGTTTCCAAATTCGAGGAGAAAAAAAGGGCATTGTGGTGGTGGATGATTACGGGCACCATCCAACGGAAATCCGTGCCACCCTGGCGGCCGCGCGCGCGGCTTGGCAGAGGCGGTTGGTTGTGATGTTTCAGCCGCATCGCTTCTCGAGGACACGGGATCTCCTCGATGAGTTTTCCAAGGCGTTCGAACAGGCGGATGTGGTGTATGTCATGGATATTTATCCTGCCGGGGAGGTGCCGATCCCCGGGATCACCGGGCAAACCATTGTGGAAAAAATTCAAGCTTCAGGACATCCCGCTGTCCACTGGGTGAATAGTGATCCCGGACTCACATCCCGACTGAGGGAAGAACTTCGGGAAGGCGATATTCTATTGACTCTGGGAGCAGGGGATGTCTGGAAGATAGGCAAAGAATTGTTGGAGACCTTGTAAGCAAGTGTGGTGAGGCATGGACGACGAGGGACGTACAGGTGAAGACCGGGCGACCGACACCAACAGTCGAACGGCTCCAGCGAGCGGTGCAACATGTTCAAGGAGAGATTCGGTGGGGCGAACCGTTGTCACGTATCCTCTCTTTGCAAGTGGGAGGTCCTGCGGATGTCCTGGTGGTTCCCTCCGATGTGGAAGACGTCATTCGTGTCATTCAAGGGGCTCGATCAGAGCAGATTCCCTTTGTCGTGTTGGGTGGGACCAATGTGGTCGTTCGCGATAAAGGCATTCGAGGCATTGTGATGCAACTGAAACAATTGACCCGGATACAGGAGGAAGACAACCAGGTGGTGTATGCCCAAGCGGGAGTGCGGTTGCCGCGGCTGATGCAATTTGCGTCCGGCCGCAATCTTTCCGGAATGGAGTGGGCGGCGGGGATTCCCGGAACCGTTGGCGGGGGCGTCGTCATGAATGCGGGGACGCGATTGGGGGAAATGAAAGATGTCTTGAGCGCCGTGGATTTCGTGAATCTTCGGGGGCAGCGCGTACGGCTGAATGCCAAGGATCTGTCTTTTACCTATCGGAAAACAATGCTTCCCAAGGGCATTGTGGTCGGGGCGTGGGTCCAGTTGACCCTCTCGACCGGAGAGGAAGTTGAGGCGAAAACCAAGACGTATCTCCAATACCGACGGGCCACTCAACCCCTGACCCTTCCGAATGCCGGATCGGTGTTTAAAAATCCGCCTGGAGATTCTGCTGGACGGTTGATTGAAGCAGCCGGATTAAAGGGGGCGCGAGTGGGCGATGCCGAGGTTTCAACCAAGCATGCCAATTTTATTGTGAATAGGGGGACAGCGACCGCTGCTCAAGTCCTGTCATTAATTCGAAAGGTCCGGCAAACGGTCGCCAGAAAATTTGGTGTGCGCCTGCAACTTGAATGGAAAATCATCGGAGAAACCTAGCGACGAGCAGGCTTGATGAGGGGGGTGAGGGTGGTTTAGGTGGAGCAACGTGGAAGGTCTAACTCAATCTTGATGAACGGGGAACTATGAAGCCGAAGTCTTTGCGAGTCGGTGTGCTCATGGGTGGATCGTCAGCCGAGAGGGAAGTTTCCCTGAAGACGGGTCGTTCCATATGCGATGCCTTGCGAAGGCGCGGATACACAGTGGTTCCCATTGAAGTGGATGTCTCATTGCCGCATCAGATCCGGGTAAAAAAAATTACGGTCGCATTTCTCGCGTTGCATGGGCCTGGGGGGGAAGATGGTACGGTTCAAGGGATGTTGGAAGTCATGAATATGCCCTATACCGGATCGGGTGTGAGTGCCAGTGCGGTGGGTATGGATAAAGGATTGAGCCGCGTGGTGCTTCAGGCCGCTGGCGTGCCCGTTCCGCCGGGAATGACGTTATGTGACAAGATGATCCCCGCTCGTCCACCAGCCAACTTGGGGTTGCCTGTCGTGGTGAAGCCTTGTGCTCAGGGATCCACGATCGGTGTCTCTATCGTTCGAAAGTTGTCTCAATGGAAGGGGGCCTTGCAAGAGGCCTATCGATATGGAGAGCAGGCGGTGATTGAAAAATACATTCCCGGACGTGAAGTGGCGGTTGGCGTCTTTGGCAAGCAGGTCTTCCCAGGCGTGGAAGTCATTGCGCCAGGAGGATTTTATGATTTTACGGCCAAGTATGGAACAGCCTCAACACGTTATGTGTGCCCGGCTCCCCTTTCTTCCAAGCTGAAGCGCGCTCTGCGTGAACAAAGTCTTCGTGCGTATCAGGCGTTAGGGTGCCGGGGTGCGGCTCGAGTGGATTTTCGCATCCATACCAACGGACGTCCCTATATTTTAGAGTTGAATACCATACCCGGCATGACCGAACGGAGTTTGCTGCCCATGGCTGCGGCGAAAGCCGGGCTGACCTACGATGATCTGGTAGAACAGATTTTACAGGATGCACTGCCGAAGAAGGTGGCGTCGTCAGGGAAAAAAGCCAGGGCCAAAGGGGGCAAGGGAACATGATTTCCGGAAAAAGCCTTTCAACAAACCGGCCTCGAAAAAACCGTCCGCTCAAGAAGGGAGAGGCATTTGGGGGTACGGGGAAAAACCCAAAAAATTCACGGGTCCGACGTGTTGTCATAGGGAGTGTTCTGGCATGTCTCATTGTGGTGATCGTGGTGGGAGGGCGACAGGTGATCCGGTGGGCGGGCGAATGGACAGAAATTCAGCAGATCACGGTGGTTGGTTTGGACCGGGTGTCGCGGGATGAAATTATCACGAGGCTGGCCTTGCCGCCGCACATCAGTTTGCTCTCTGTCGATCCAGACCTCTTGTCGACACGCCTGGAGTCCCATCCCTGGATTGGGTCGGTGGCATTTGATCGGGTGTTTCCACATTCGCTGGTCGTGCAGGTTTCTGAACGTCAGCCTGCAGCGGTTTTAGGATCGTCAAAAGAGCGTTATTTTCTGGATGCTGAAGGATATCTGTTGCCGGGAGAAAAGGCGCAAGAGGGAGGGACATTGCCCATTGTTGAGGGAGTGACCTCGAAATTCCTGACCCAGAATGAGGACGAGGGCCATCGACGCGCGAAGCTGGGCATTCACATTGCCGAATTGTTGTCTCAACAGTTTTCGGGTAGACCACGGATTGATGTGTCCAATCCCTATACGACGATCGTGGATCTTCCCGCTATCCGGTTTCAATTCGGGCGGGAGGTAGAGGACCAGTGGCAACGTTTTTTGGTGTTGTACCCCACCGTGAAGAAAGAAATTGAAGGTCGGTCGCAAGAAGTGGATTTGCGATTTGCTCAAAAAGTCATTTTTCGCAAGAGGACACTGTAGGACATGACCAAAAAAGAACACATTGTGGTTGGGCTGGACATCGGGACGACAAAGATTTGTGCCGTGGTGGGTGAAATCCTGGATGATCGCTCAATCAATGTCATCGGAGTGGGATCGCATCGCTCGACCGGCCTGAGGAAAGGCATGGTGGTGAACATGGACAGTACGGTGGAATCCATCAAACGAGCGGTGGAGGAGGCGGAGTTGATGGCGGCGGTCCAAATCAATTCGGTGTATACAGGGATTGCCGGCAGTCATATCGGGAGCGAAAGTGCGCAAGGCGTGGTGGCCCTGAAAAAACGGGAAGTTACCAAGGCGGATGTCCGGCGTGCCGTCGATACCGCCCGTGGCTGCGCGGTGCCTGCCCCTGACCGGCAAATTCTCCATGTACTCCCCCGGGAATTTATTGTGGATGATCAGGAAGGGATTCGCGATCCGCTGGGCATTGCGGGGTCACGATTGGAAGTCGATGTCCATATTGTGACCGGGGCGGTGACTTCGGCACAAAACCTTGTGCGGTGTGTCAGCCGGGCGGGTTTGGATGTCGTCGATATTGTCTTGCAGCCGTTGGCCTCCAGTGCGGCCGTGCTTTCCCCTGAAGAAAAAGAATTAGGTGTCGTGATGGTGGATATCGGAGGGGGGACGACCGACGTCGCAATTTTTGTCGAGGGGTGTATCCGGCACTCCGCGGTCATTCCCATCGGGGGAAATCATTTAACCGGCGATCTGGCGATGGGTTTGAAAACCGCACCTGAGGAAGCGGAAAAAATTAAACTGAAATACGGGGTCGCGAGCAGCCAGTTGTTGAATGAAGACGAAGGCATCGAAGTGCCGAGTGTCGGTGGACGGCAACCCAGGGTTATGCCCCGAACATTGGTCGCTCAAATCCTCTCCCCCCGCGTGGAAGAAATGTTTGAGCTGGTCCTTCGGGAAATCCGTCGCGCTGGGTATGACGGTATGTTGGTGGCCGGGGGCGTATTGACGGGAGGGACCTCCCTGCTTCCGGGGATGGCCGAGGTGGCGGAACAAGTCCTCAATCTTTCGGTCCGATTGGGGAAACCGATCGGGGTGGGAGGGTTGCGGGAAATTGTCAGCAACCCCAGTTATTCCACGGCTGTGGGGCTCATTGTGCATTCCGTGAGTCGGGAAAATGAATTCGAACTCGTGGGACCCGGGGGAGGCAAAGGTAAAAAATCCTCGGGGTGGCTGGGTTCTTCGATGGTTTTTAAGATGAAGGGATGGATCATGAACTTTTTTTAATCCATGGAAGGAAAGGAGGATCATGTATCCGTGCGTACTTCACGAGCCAAGATGAGTTATCAACTGAGTGTCACCAAGTGCTACCAGTCAAGTGGTGGAAAGGAGGAGTCGTATGTTCTCAATGTCTGATGAGGAGCAGTCTGTCATTAACATCAAGGTGGTGGGCGTCGGAGGGGCTGGTTGCAACGCAGTCAATACGATGATTGAAGCCGGCCTGAGTCGTGTGGAATTTGTGGTAGCGAATACGGACTTGCAAGCATTGGCCCGTTCGCAGGCGCCGTACAAAATTCAATTGGGGCCTGAGCGCACGCGAGGCTTGGGGGCAGGAGCCAAGCCGGATGTGGGGAAAGAATCCGCGCTTGAAAGTGAACACCAAATCCGCGAGGCCCTGGAAGGGGCGGATATGGTGTTTGTGACCGCAGGCATGGGTGGCGGAACCGGCACCGGCGGCGCACCCATCGCGGCGAAAATTGCCAAAGAGTTAGGAATTCTTACCGTGGGCGTGGTGACCAAACCCTTCCAATATGAAGGGAACCGGCGGGCCAGTTTTGCAGAAGAAGGGATCCGTGAATTGAAAAAACACGTGGATTCCCTGTTAATCATCCCCAATCAAAAACTTCTGGGCATGGTGGATAAGAGTACACCGCTTGTGGAGGCGTTCAAGATTGCGGATGATGTCTTGCGTCAGGCCATCCAGGGTATTTCGGATGTCATTACCACTCCGGGGTTGGTCAACGTGGACTTTGCCGATGTGCGAACCGTCATGGGCTATTCCGGGCGTGCAGTGATGGGGATGGGAACCGGCCGGGGTCCGACACGAGCCGGGGATGCCGCCAGACAAGCCATTGCCAGCCCCTTGCTGGAAGATGGAAGCGTGGAAGGGGCTCGAGGGTTGCTCTTGAATATTACGGGCGGCCCAGGTCTCACGTTGCATGAAGTGAATGAGGCATCCAACATTGCACGAGAAGCCGCCGACCCGCAGGCCAACATCATCGTCGGCCAAGTCATCAATCCTGAACTGGGAGATGAATTGACCGTGACGGTCATTGCGACAGGATTCGAACAAGGGGAGTCGGTCTTGCGGTTTCCCAGTGCCCAGCAACCCACCCTCGTGGTGGAGCCTGTCAAAAAACCGGCCTTGGTTTCGGTCTCTGTGGAGAATGGCGGGGACTATGGTTCTTCTTCGGATGATCTGGACCGGCCCACGTATATGCGCCGGCAGACCGCGGCCCGGCCGGCTCCTGAAAAGAGTAGTTTGTTGGTAGATGACGATTGGGACGTGCCGACCTTTTTACGGAAGAAGGCCGACGGCTAATGGGATGAACGCAGAGGAAAGCACCGGGCCTCCGGGGAGCAGGTTGTCTGATGCAGGATTGACGAGTGACGCGATTCCCGTGCGCCATTTCTTCGGGACACGGAACGCGCCTGGAGGGTTGAATGCGCATATTCAACTTGGACAGGTTACCGGGGGACACCCGGAATTTCCCTTTATCGCGGCGCTCAAGCAAATCCATAGTACCCGGGTGGTGGTCTTAAAAACCTCCATGGGTCCTGGGGCATTAAAGCAGACCGAAGGGGATGCCCTGGTCACCAATCAACCTCAGACGCTGATCGTCGTGCGAACCGCGGATTGCGTGCCGGTGCTGCTAGTCGAGAAAGGCACGGGAGTAGTTGGGGCTATTCACGCCGGATGGCGTGGGGCGGTGGCTGGAATCGTCTCGGAAACTATTCGAGCCTGCGTGGAGGAATTCGGGGCGAAAGCGGAGCAGATGCAAATGGCCATCGGTCCGTCCATCGGTCCGTGCTGTTATGAAGTTGATGAACCGGTGATCGAACCTTTGCGAACCCGGTATCCTGCATGGCCTGGCGTGCTCCGGGAAACCAACGAAGGAAAAGGGGTGTTGGACCTCAAGCAACTGATCTATTACCAGATTCGTGCCAGTGGAATTCCTGAATCTCAGATAGGACGGTTGGATCATTGTACCCATTGTCGGGCCGATCTCTTTTATTCTTACAGGAGGGAGGGACAGGTGATTGGGACGATGTTCAGTGGGATTATATTGCCTGCCAAATAAGTATGGGCTCGGGTTTAAGTAGATCAAGCCGGATAACATGAATGAGGGGGAAAACCCCTGATTCCACAAAGAGTTGACCCGCTGCCAGGCCTTCAATTGTGGCCGGGTGCAGAGTCGGGGAAGAATGTGTTCTCAATCCTGTTACAGGGTGAATACCCCGTCCGTGACTCAAGTGGGAATCCCGTTTACAATAAACCCTGTATGAGAAATCAGAGATGGTTTCGTGGAAGGATGCAACCGTTTCCAACTCCATTGCTCAGACGATTCAGACAATTCGAGAGAAAATTCGGCAGGCTGCTCTCCGTGTAGGACGAGATCCTTCCAGCGTTCGTTTGGTGGCGGCGACCAAAACCGTCTCCTCTGACAATTTAGAAGAAGCCTATGCGGCCGGCGTGCGAATTTTTGGGGAGAATCGGCTCCAGGAGGCTCAGGAGAAAAGACGTACGCTTGGGCCACGCGAAGGATTGGCCTGGCACTTCATCGGGCGGATGCAACGCCGGAAGATCAAAGATATTGTCGGAAATTTTGCGTTGCTGCATTCCGTGGAAAGCGTGGAGCAGGCCGAAGGCATCAATGCCGCGGCTGAAAAGCTTGGTATCCATCAAGAGGTGTTACTGGAGGTCAATATTGCCGGGGAAGCCAGCAAGGGAGGCTTCACCTCACAGGAGTTGGAAGCCGGGATAGAGGCATTAGACCGGCTCCCTTATGTATCTGTCCAAGGGTTGATGACGCTCCCGCCTTGGAAGGAGAATCCTGAAGAGGTCCGCCCGTATTTTACGCAGCTGTGTCAGTTACGAAATCGGCTTGCTCGGCAATCATGGACTCATATACGGATGGCTGAATTATCGATGGGCATGTCCCATGACTACGAGATGGCGATTGAAGAGGGAGCGACCATGGTCCGGATCGGGACCGCGATTTTTGGAGAACGAGGGTAGACCGACAGACTCAAAATAGCCTGAAGAACCTGCGGAGGGAGATAGATAAGGAGGACCATGTTTATTGCGGGAAATGTTTTACAAGCCATTGCGACCATCCTGGATACGATTTTATGGATTTATATGTGGGTTATTATTATTCGGGCCTTGATCTCCTGGGTGAACCCGGACCCCTGGAATCCCATTGTCCAATTTTTAGAAAGAGTGACGGAACCGGTCCTCTATCAGATACGGCGCCGGGTAGGCATTGGCGGGATGGGATTTGATTTTTCCCCGATCATTGCTATCCTAATTATTGTGTTTCTGCAAATTGCCGTGGTGGGATCCTTGAAGGACTTAGCTATCAGAATGCACTAGCCGGTGCGAGGAAAGGAGTCGTGATGAAAATTACACCGCTGGATATTCAGCATAAAGTCTTCGATACGCAATGGCGGGGCTATAACAAGCCGCAGGTGGATCAATTTCTGGAAGAAATCGCCGAATCGGTTGAAGAACTCACCAAAGAAAATATGGTGTTAAAAGAGAGGCTGTCTGCAAAAGATGAGGAATTGGGTCAGCTCAAGCGCGCGGAATCGACTCTGACCAGCACGCTCATTTCGACCCAATCTTTTGTCGATCAACTCAAGCGCGGGGCCCAACGGGATGCCGATCTGGTGGTGAAAGAAGCGGAATTGAAAGCGGAGGAAATCCTTGCCCAAAGCCGGAGCGAACTTGTCGAAATGCGGCGAATGATCTCGGCGCTCAAGCAGCAGCGGGCACTGGTGCTGGATCGCTTGCGGTTGACCTTGAGTTCCTTCCATCGGTTGGTGGAGATTGAAGAGCAACCGGACGCGTCGTTTGAAGAGGGCGAGGAACCTGACTTGAGCCCTGAGTCAGCCTCACATCGGGAAGCGGGATAGGCGTTCCCTTCATAGTGCAACCATTTGTGGATCAGACCGATCCCATTACACGTCTTCTCCTCGAAGGAATTCAGGCAAAGGTCTTTCCTGGGGCGGTCTTGTTCGTCCGTCATCAAGGGCAGGTTCGCTTCCATCAGGCTGTTGGTCGAACCTCCGGTCTTCCTGATTCTCATCCCGTCCACCCTCAGACAATCTACGACCTGGCTTCCCTCACGAAGCCCCTCGCGACCGCCTCGGTCATTCTGCTCCTGGTGCAGGATGGACTCCTGGATCTGGAAACCCCTATCGACTCGGTGTTACAAGAAACCAAAGGATTGCCATTAGGGCCGGTCGTGCTGAAAGATGTCCTCTGTCATCAAAGCGGGCTTCCATGGTGGCGGCCGTTGTATCAGTCTTTTCCCCCTTCTCTTCCTTCGGAGGCTTCATTTCGCCAGGAACGAGTCAACGCATTTCTGGATTTGATACTCAAGGAGCCGTTAGAAGCCGTATCACCACCAAAGAGCGTCTACAGTGATTTGGGGTATATAGTGCTCGGTTTTATGGTGGAACGGATCACGAATCAATTATTGGCTGATGTCTGTCAGAGCCGGATCTTTGGCCCCTTGCAAGCCAGACCTCTTGGCTATAGAGGACAGCATATCCATGAAGAGATGGGCGCACCGATTGGAGAATGTGCGCCAACCGAGCAGGATCCGTGGCGTGGACGTTTGTTGCAGGGTGAGGTGCATGATGACAATGCGTTCGCGCTGGGAGGCATTGCCGGGCACGCGGGACTCTTTGGAACAGCCGAAGCGGTGGGACAGGTTACTAAAGCCTGGCTGGAGGGATATCAAGGAAAGCCAGGATTATTCGATGGTCAACTGGTCAAACAGTTTGTGACGGCACAACCTGGAACCAGTTGGGCGTTAGGGTGGGATACCCCCTCCCAACCCTCATCTTCCGGTAAATGGTTTTCCCCGGAATCGTTCGGGCATTTGGGATTCACCGGAACGAGTATCTGGATCGACCCCATCCGTGAATTAGAAGTTATTTTCCTCTCCAATCGGGTTTATCCCACACGAGATAATCAAGCCATCAAAGCGTTTCGGCCCAAATTGCACGATGTGATCATTCAGGAATTGGAGTCATGATCTCGCGTGAGACTGAAATGATTTGGCAAGTTCGAGCGTTGCCGGGGTTCGGCCCGGCAGCCGAGCTACTTTTGTTCCGGCAAAAGTAGCCAAAACCAATGACGCCCTGCCTGGCCGCATGGGATAGGGCGGACGCGGGTCTTCGGAGGGCGCGCCAACTCGCAGGGCTCAAACAAGGCCCGCCAGGGGATGAGAGCGTCCGCCATTGGCCAGTCAGCAGGCGTCGGTGAAAAGGAAGTAAATACTCCTGCCAACAAGAATGCTTTGGAAATTATTTGGAATGCCTATATGTAGAGGTGTGCAATCACGGAGCTGATATCAATACAGATCATCGGTCTTGTCGGAGGGCGTCCAAGTCGAGCTGAAGTTTGACTTTACCCTTGAGGGCACGAAGATTTCGATAGGCCCCACCGGCGGCTACCAGTTCTAATCCGCGTCGAATGGTTGGAGTGATTCCTTCCCCGGTGGCCTGGGTTGCTCGAGTCAGAAGATCGTCCGGGACCTGCAGGGTCAGTTTTTTGAGTTTTGTCGGCATGGGCTCTCCTGGGTGAGAAGAATTCAAATAGAGCACCCAAAGAATATACCATCCTTTGTGCCATATCTCCGTATGGTGTCTGGAGAGGATTCCAGAGGCTAGAGGAATCAAGTTTCTCCACCGTAGTTGGAAGAAGTGATGTTAGAAAGCCCTCCTGCAGCCATTCCAATCTTACTAAATCGTTTTATCGTACCTCTAAAAATGTTCTGAGCTGTTGGAGCACAACATTCTCCTCACTGGAATAATTGGTTGATCGAGCATTGCCGGGTTTCGTCCCGGCAGCCGAAGTCCTTTTGTTTCGGCAAAAGTAGCCAAAACCAATGACGCCCAGTCTGGCCACATTGGATAGGGCGGACGCGGGTCTTCGGAGGGCGGCCCAACTCGCAAGGCTCAAACAAGGCCCGCCAGGGGATGGGGGCGTCCCTCCCTTGTTCCAGACGGCAGGCGTCGGACAATGGGAGACGAAACATTCAAGGACTCATGAAAAAGCGGGGAGCCATATATTCTGTATGGTCCCCAAACAATCCGTCTCGATTATTCCGTAACGTGGAAGGGATCTTTGTGTTGCGCAAGACCCAATGGGTGGCTTCGGATGTCACAGAGACATTTGCTGCTGGCGAATCAGACCGGTAGACTCATACGGAACCAGATAATCCATAGTGGGGCAGCTGGGAATTTTCCCAGCTTGAAATCAGGAGGCACACCTAATGCGCAAGCGAATTATCGGCCAGGTTCAGCAAGGAAGCGAGCCACCGGGGGACTGGTTAAATGTGGATGGGCTCGCAGAGGTAGAAATCAGCTCGGAGGACCCCGCTCATCCAATTGAGTCCGCGTTGCTGCCGGGTGGGACCATAGGGTGGTGTGCTGCAGGGCCGGGGAAGCAGACGATCCGGCTTGTCTTTGCCGCTCCGCAACGGCTCCGGCGGATCTGGCTGAATTTCGTGGAAACCCGCACCGGGCGCACGCAAGAGTACGTCTTGCGTTGGTCGCCGGATGGCGGGCAGTCGTTCCGGGAAATCGTGCGGCAGCAGTGGAACTTCAGCCCCGAAGGCGCAACAAGTCAGACGGAAGACCATCACGTCGACCTTCCTGCGGTCACTGTGCTCGAGTTGAGCATCATACCGGACACCAGTGGGGGAAATGCGCTCGCGTCGTTGGCCCAGTTGCGGCTGGCCTAACCCTGATAAGCGAAATGATCTTCACAAGCGTATCCGCTTATCCGAATGGCGGGATCAATTTTAAAATTGAAAGGTGGCTTGAATGGCAATGAGATCGTAGCTGGTTTGTTCATTATCGTTGTCATCATAGGAAAAATTGTTTTTAAATTCCCCCCGTAAGTATTCAACCGATAAGCTCAAGTAATTAGTGGGCCGCAAGCTTGTCCCGATGCCAAAGATCTCTTGAGGTTCACCTTCCAATTCAGTGTTATGTTCGTATCGGATCGCAAATTGTATCCATGGGAATTGTGGGGGATAATAGGCAAATTCAAGGTTATAGGTCCGGGGTTTGTCCGCATTTCCTTCGAATTCTTTGATCGATTTAGTGGCCTGCACAATTTCTCCGGTGAACTCAAACGGGGGCAGCCCTATCAGACCATGGACGGTCCATCCGGGAACCCGCTGTCGATACGTATTGTTGAAGTCAAGAAAGAATTCGGCATCGCCTTCCCCGAGATCCGAGATATATCCCCCACCGATTCGTATGGATTCATTTTTTGTCACAAACTCGGCCGCCAGCCCCCAATCAATTTGGTGTTTGCCAGATTGGCCCTTTTTATCGACTTTGCCGTCAAAGATATACCCGGATATTTCTAAGGCATCCCAAAAGGTATAGTCTGCGATCAAGGCGGGTCCACGTGTTTGCGCGAATTCCACTAATGGCCCGGTGACAAAGTGGCTATAAAACTCGCCAAAAGGCAAGTACAGCTTGCCGATTTTTGCCCCAAAGTCATCAAGGTCCACCCCCACGAATCCCTCATCAACCTCCTGGTAGTGCCGGCTGCCATTCTCTTCTATCGCAAACAGAATTTCTGCTTCCAACCATTCAATCGAGGTGAGTTCAAATCCAAGTTCGATGGCCAGTTCAGTATCGGGGTTTTCGACAGTCTTGATCCCTTTTTTGAAATTATTGGTCTGCCATTCTTTTTCAATGTCCACCACCCCGCCGAACTTGAGCCATGGCAGAAGTTGTGTTCCAACAGACGCATCTCTTCGCTCCTCCGGAGTCCGGTAAATTCTCACTGTTGATGGGGGTCTTTTTAATTTTTTCTTGGAAGATTCCCCTTCTGGCAAAGATTCCTCCTGGGTCGAAGGTTCCTCTTGAGCAGTTGTAAGGTTGGGGAGCAAGAGGCAAATGAGCAGGGCCCAGCTTAAGAAGCCTACTCTCAAGATTGTCATGTGAGGTGGTCTCATGAACCGCGGTTGGCAGGAGTGCATCAAAATTTGCAACATGGACTATTGCAAAGTACAGGAAATTAATTCAATAACCTGGGCGTGAGTTCACCATATGGTAATGTGGCAACCTAGACCATTTGGGATACAATGAGGCTTTATGTAAGAGTGGTCGAGGATCGTTGCAGGTTTTGAGAATGCAGGTACACCTTGACTTTTTCCAATCTTGTTCAGGCAAGATACTTTCAAAGTACATGTGTTGTTCGGAAGCCTCTGGTATGAGAATTCTCCTCATTGAAGACGATCAGGTTATTGCCGATTTCATTCAGAAAGGAATGAAGGAGGCGGGATTTGCCATTGACCATATCGCTGATGGTTTGATCGGACTTCATGCCGCCCTGACGCAGGACTATGATGTGGGAATCCTTGATCTCATGTTACCCGGATTGGATGGACTGTCAATTCTTGATCGCTTGCGCCAGGAGAAAAAGAATCTTCCCATCATTATCCTGAGTGCCAAGCGAACGGTTGATGACCGTATTGCCGGACTGCGGCATGGGGGAGATGATTATCTCGTCAAACCCTTTTCGTTTAGCGAGTTGCTGGCCCGAGTGGAGTCTCTTCTTCGGAGGGCTCAACATGTGGTTGAACCTACGAGTCTTTCGTTTCATGATCTCACGTTGGATCTGCTCGCGCGAACCGCTGTTCGCTCAGGTAGGAGGCTAGATCTCCAGCCCAAAGAATTTGCCTTGCTGGAATATCTTGTTCGCAATGCAGGTCACGTGGTCTCAAAAACGATGATTATGGAACGCGTGTGGGATTACAATTTCGACCCGGGGACCAATGTCGTGGAAGCCCGCATCAGCAAACTTCGGGAAAAAGTGGATAAGGATTTTGAGTCGTCACTTATTCACACCGTGCGGGGTTTAGGATATGTCCTCAAAAGGCAACATGATTAAGCTTCCGAATACGCTGAGCTTTCGGCTGACATTTTGCTATGCCTTAACCTTCCTGGTCTGTCTGGTGTCCGCACTTTTGGCGTTATATGTCTACCTGGACACAATTTTTAATAGTCGCATGGATGATGACTTAAAGGAAGACATCGCGGAATTTCGGGAGTTATTGGACGATGGCGGGCTGGAAAGGATCATCGACGAAATTAACCGGGAGATGAATTCGAGTGATCAAAGCGAAGTCTTTTTTCGGCTTTTGGATTCGCAAGGAACGGTCGTGTTCAGTTCTGATGTTTCAGAGTGGGAAGGCCTCGAAGATCACACCGCTAAAATACTTCCCAAAGCTACGGCATCGCTGATCCCGGTATTGGAGACGGTGGAATTCCCTGACCGGGAGTACCCGGTTAGAATCGTTCTGGGAAAGATGGCTCCCGATCTGGTATTGCAGATAGGTGAGACTTTGGA
>JAOUGQ010000195.1 GCA_029865515.1 Nitrospirota bacterium | reverse complement strand
ACCCTTAGATGATGACTATGCTGATGAATATTCCCTGGAAGACACCAAAATGGCTCTTCGGGAAGCCCGTCTCAAAGGGGTTCATCCCTTTTGCATCACGATTGATCGAGCGCCGACCGATTATGTGAAGCGAATGTATGGGGAGATCGGATATGTGGTTGTGGATGAAGTCGATTCGCTTCCCACCAGGTTGCCTAAAATTTATCAACGGCTCACGGCCAGATAACATGACATGGGAGATGTATGACCAGTTCCGCCTCACGTCCTGATGTGCCACCCTGGCTGTATAAGTTATTTACCGGACATCAATATCCCTATGTCCGGCGGCAGGCGAAGTTTGACCGGAAGGATCGGCCGGCGGACGGAGACCGGCCCGAGCCAACTCAGGATGAGATACGTGAAAAGTTTTGGGAAATTTTCCCTCGGTGTACGACCAAGATGCTTCAGGAGGTCAAGGCCGGCATGATTGTCACGTTCGTGGAATTGGGAGGCTATGAGGCGGGAACCTATCAGGAGTTCATTGACCATCCGGAAGAGTTTTTGAGTCGGGAATACGGAAAGAAAAAGATCAAAGTGAATTTTTATGACGGAGATAATTTCGTGTGCACCATAAATTTTAAAGTCGCAGGGTGGACGAGCCATGAAGATGATTGAATATGCATGGCTGGCGATCCCTTCAGAGGGATAGGTGGTTTCATGAGCCGAATCAAAGTGACCGTAGTGGGGGCTGGGAATGTCGGTGGGTCCATCGCGCAACGGTTAGCAGAAAAAAACTGGTACGACATTGTGCTGGTCGATATTGTCGAAGGCCTCCCGCAAGGCAAGGCCCTGGATCTGGCAGAAGCCGGCCCAATTTGTGCGTATGATTCAGCGGTGACTGGCGTCAATCACTACGAGGCGACGAAAAATTCAGACATTATCGTTGTCACGTCAGGTGTCCCGCGACGGCCGGGGATGAGCCGGGATGAATTGTTGGAAACTAATACCAACATTGTGTCCTCAGTGGTTCGCGAAACGGCCAAACGCTCTCCCGAGGGAATTTTCATCATTGTCTCCAACCCCCTCGACGTCATGACTCACGTCGCCTACCGGGTGAGCGGATTTCCCAGAAACCGGGTTATCGGAATGGCGGGCGTGCTGGATTCTGCGCGATTCCGGTCCTTTATTGCAGAAGCCTTGCAGGTATCGGTGGAAAATATTCACGCGATGGTCTTGGGAGGGCATGGCGATTCGATGGTGCCATTGAATCGGTATACCACGGTGGCAGGGCGACCGGTGAGCGAATGGCTGTCGCCGGAGGCATTAGAAGCCCTGATCAAGCGGACTCGTGAGGGGGGAATCGAAATCGTCAATCTGCTCAAAACAGGGAGTGCGTTTTATGCCCCTGCAGCCTCTGTGGTGGAAATGGTGGAGGCTATCTCCAAAGATCAGAAGAAAATTCTTCCCTGTGCGGCCTTGTGTGCAGGGGAATACGGCTTCAATGATCTCTTCCTGGGTGTGCCGGTGAAATTAGGAGCAGGTGGGGCCGAAGAGATTATTGAATATGCGCTCACTTCTCAGGAGCAAGTCGCACTGGAGGCATCCGCCAAGGCGGTGCGGGAATTGTGCGGACATGTTGATCAGGTGATGAAGAAAGCCAACTGAAATTTTTCGAATTTGTGATGGGCTTGTCCATCTCTTTCCCCTTACTTCAACGGTGGATCTTACTCTTCATCTTGTCACCTTGACGACTTTGGAGACCCGTTCGTATAGTGAATCGTGCCGGTGACCTTGGACCGCATTGAGGGGCGAATTTCCTTATGAGCATGAAGGGAAATTTGGTTACCGGAGTAGAGAGTTTGTTGCAGAATATAGTAAAAAAATGATGATGCAAAGAATGCCAGTACGCATGTGGGTCCGAACATTTTATCAAGGGGGCTTCGGTGGGTAACGCATTTGCACCTCGCGTGTTGCGGGAGGTACCGGGCGAACCATGGGAAATTGAACCTTATCGTCAACAAGGGGGGTATGAGGCGTGGGTTCAGTGTGTCGCCAAAAAGGATCCGGAAACCATTATTGCCCAATTGAAGGAGGCGCATCTTCGTGGACGGGGAGGCGCAGGATTTCCTACCGGCCTGAAATGGGACAAGGTGTTTCATCACCGGGTCAAAGAGCGGTACTTTGTGTGTAATGCTGGAGAACATGAGCCGGGTACGTTCAAGGATCGGTATTTGCTTCGCCATCATCCTCACCAACTTCTGGAAGGATGCCTGATTGCGGCGCACACGGTTGGAGCGAAAGCGGCTTATATCTATCTGAACCATGAATTCTCGGAAGAACGAGCGATCTTTGAGCGGGCCAAAGAACAAGCCAAAGAGCAGGGATTATTGGGGAAGAATTTTCTAGGAACAGGGCTCGATCTGGACATTGAAATTTTTGATGGCTATGGCAGTTACGTGGCGGGTGAAGAAACCGCCATGTTGGAATCCATGCAGGGTCGGCCAGCCCAGCCCAAGCAAAAGCCACCCTTTTATCCCACGGAGTATGGACTGCATGGCAAGCCCACACTGGTGAACAATGTTGAAACCTTGTCTAATATTCCTCAACTCTTACGGAACGGTCCTGGATGGTTTCGCGAGGTGGGAACCAGTACCACCCCAGGGACGATGTTATTTTCACTCAGTGGGGCTGTTAATCGACCCGGTGTCTATGAACTCCCGCTGGGGACGACCATCCGCCATCTGATTGAGGTCTGCGGGCAAGGTGTGCCGAATGGACATGGTGTCAAAGCCGTCTTTCCTGGAGGGCCGTCTTTTTCCATGGTGGGAGCGGATCAATTAGATTTAGCCATGGACTTTGATTCGCTCAAGAAAGCGGGTACCGGCTTGGGGTCAGCAGGCGTGATTGTCGTGGATGATGCAACATGCATGGTGGAGAAAACCCTCAAGTTTTCGGGGTTTTTTGAACGGGAAAGTTGCGGTCAATGTCCACCTTGCCGGATTGGCACGCAAGAATTAGCCACCCTGATCAGAAAAATCGAAGATGGAGCAGGAGACGAGAACGATCTGGCCAAACTCTTACAAATTTGTGGATTTGTCAAAGGCACCGGATTTTGCACCCTCGTGACGGGAGCCGCAGTGTTGGTACAAAATAGTTTACGGCTGTTTCGTCAAGAATTCGAAGAACATATTCGCCTGGGGCGATGTCCATTCAAGCCTGCTCCGGTGGGCGCAGGGTGAGGAGAAGGAATGATGCCTCGCGTCACATTTCTTCATCCCGATGGTAAGAGCGGAGAAGTCCCGTCAGACCTTTCGCTTTTAGAAGCTGCGGAGAAACTGGGATTTCCGTTAAATCATGATTGTGGCGGTAACGCCTCCTGCACAACCTGCCGGGTCGATGTCATTGCGGGCGCCGAAAATCTCTCCGATATCGATTTTGATGAGCAGGATTTGCTTGATCGGGAAGCCCTGACCGAGCCTTACCATCGGTTGGGTTGTCAGGCTCGAGTGCTGGGGGATGTGATTGTGCAAGTCCCCGAAGAAAAATGGGGCGAACCAGGAGTTGGAAAATCAGGGGAAATGAAGATATCTCAAAAGTAATGGATGCGGTAGCCCATGCACCAAAGATCGATTTCCAACGTCATCATAGCGTAGCGGGAAAACCCTCCTCCTAAATTTTATGCCGTATCAATCCTCCATCACCAGGACCTATACCTTTTGTGCCGCCCATCGGCTGCATACTGATCAATTGACAGAGGACCTCAACCGAAAGATTTTTGGCAAATGTAATAATCTGAACGGGCATGGGCATAATTATACGGTGCTCGTGACGGTGCAGGGAGAGCTGGATCCACACACGGGATTGATCACGGATGTGGATGCCTTGGATCGACTCGTAAAAGCACGTATTGTGGACCGTTTTGATCATCAACATCTCAATTTCGATCCCGCCTTTGCACAAGTCACGACGACCGGCGAGAATTTAGCCCGCTTGATCTGGGACCTGCTGGTTGATCAGATCCCCTCCGGGCAATTGGAGAAAATTGGCGTGATTGAAACCCGTGACAATTTCTTTGAATATATTGGAGCTCTCCAAAAGCCAGTGGTTCCGTCAGCAATAGGATCAAGGAGAACTGATGCCCATTAAAAAGAAGCGGCCCTCATCAACAAGGCCAGGGGCCTTCATCCGGGAAAAGAGCGAGACCGTGTGTATGCCTAATCTCGCGAACCTTGAGGTCATCGTCAAGCAATTACTGGAAAACCTGGGTGAAAATCCTCAACGGCATGGACTCCAGGATACGCCCAAGCGGGTGGCCAAATCCCTGGCTTATCTCACGAAAGGCTATCAACAAGATATTGACGAATTGCTCAATGGAGCGCTATTCCCCATTGATTACGATGAAATGGTTATCGTGCGCGATATCGATTTTTTTAGCCTCTGTGAGCATCATTTGTTGCCCTTTTTTGGGAAATGTCATGTCGGGTATATTCCTAGTAAACATGTGGTGGGGCTCAGCAAAATTCCGCGGGTCGTGGATGCCTTTAGTCGCCGGTTGCAAGTCCAGGAACGGTTGACCGTCCAAATTGCTCACACGCTTTACAATAAGCTCAAGCCGCATGGGGTGGGCGTCGTCATGGAAGCCCGCCATCTTTGTATGAGCATGCGGGGAGTGGAAAAGCAGAATACTGTGGCGGTCACCAGCGAAATGTTGGGTGTGTTTCGCAAACAACAACAAACCCGTGACGAATTCCTCAAGCTCATCCGCCAGCGTAGGAGCGATGTCGATTAGGCGTCCCGCTTTCAATCATTCCATTTCGAAAGAGAGATTGGTGGTTTCTTACTCCTCTATTGAATTGATTCTTTTGACAGAATAAGGTTAAATACAACCCTTATTTAATTTTCGTATGGGTTTCCCACGGAAGGGCATGTCGCGCAGGAGGCGCCGGTTTGATCCTTCTTATCTTCGTTCCGTAAGTTTGGCTGTTTGGTCTTGGTGGGTGTAGGGCGGGATGCCCACCAACTCATTCTGAAATTTGGCTCAAACTTTCCATGGGACTTCTTTTTTAGAAGCCTCTCCCCATTTCTACATTCTTTCCACACCAGGCTTTTCCCTACGTTACCTCCGGAATCGACTCTAGACTAGTCTCCGGTCTCTCCGGACCTGACCCGTGTCATGGATTTTGACAAGACTTATAATTTGTGTGTGGTGAGGAAGTTCTGAAGCGACTGATTAAATGCCGCTGGCTGTTCGAAGTTGGAGAGATGGGCGGCTCCCGGGATGGTGACCAAGGTTGAGCCGGGTATCCGGTCGGCCATGTATTGAGACTCCGCGAGGGGAGTGGCAAGATCGTCTTCACCCACAATGACCAAAGTCGGGCAGGTGATCTGAGATAACAGGTCAGTTGAATCCGGTCGGGCGGCCATAGCCATGAGATCAGTGATGATGCCCTCCGTGGAAGTGTGAAGAATCATGTGACGAACCTGATCCACAAGGTCCGGACGTTGTTGAACGGTTGAAGGAGCCAGGAGTTTGGGAAGCATCACATCGGCGATACCCGAAGCCCCTTCTTGGTAAGCGAGTTGAGTCATGGCTTGTCGTCCGGTTTTGCCTGCCTGGCTATCCGCCTGGGCCCGCGTATCGGCCAGCACCATCGCCTTCACCCGATCAGGAAAATTCCTATACAGCGACAACAGGGTGTACCCTCCCATCGACAAGCCGATGAAAACCGCCTGCGCAATGTTCAGGTGATCCAGCAGACCGATGACATCCTTCGTATAGTCATCAAGAGTGAAGTTCCACAATAATGAGTCGGATTCACCATGCCCTCGCAGGTCAACCGTGATGACACGATAAGTGTTCTTCAAGACATGGACTTGTGGTTGCCACATCAGGCTGGAAAGTGGAAAGGCATGAAGAAAGACCAAGGGTGTGCCTTGACCCTCGTCGGAATAGCCTAACTGGATTTTATTGATGACAGCTTT
>JAOUGQ010000194.1 GCA_029865515.1 Nitrospirota bacterium | reverse complement strand
GGTGAGGCGTTCGTGCCTTGTGTTTTTAAAATAATTTCAAAATCCTGGTAGTCAAGTGGGTCCAGCAAATTTTTGGAATAGTGCACCCATCACAACATCCGTCGCGCCCAACAGTGGGATCTCCTGAAGCCTGTGTGGAATAAGAGTGAATTCCCCCAAGGGAGGGTAACTGCGTCTTGACCTCTCCATGCGCTCTCACCTCATGAGGGCGTGACGGCATCCATTGAGGCAGTTATTGACATTATTCAATCCAAATCGTGAAGGTATTCCATCGAAGTCGTTCACAACGGCAGATCCTATGGCCGCTCACCATTCAAACAAGGAGGACACAATGAATCAGCGATCGTTCGGTCTCGGATTAATTTTCCTCATGGTGTTGGTGTGGAGTGGATGCGATTCCGGCCAATACGGGAAGGAATCAAAAACGGAGCCCAAGACGGAAAGTACACCCATGCCCGCAGCCGAAGCTCCGAAAATGGCGGAACCCTCACAGGCGGAAGGCGCGCTGATGGCCGCGGCCGGAGCCCCTGGTGCAGCAGAAAATGATGAGGGGGTCAACCATTTCCAACAAGGACACTGGGATGTGGCAAAGGAACATTTCATGAAAGCGATAGCCGCCAATCCTGATCTCCCGGAAGCCCATTACAACCTTGCCCTGGCGCTGGATAAATTGGGAAACCACGGGGAAGCCACTAACCATTTCAAGAAGGCCCTGGAGCTTGCTCCTGATAATACGAAGATAGCCGGGTCTAAAATTCTCCAAGCTCATGTGGGTGGGTGAAACCTACCCATCAGGCAAAACACGCGAAAAGTCTTGCGGTCTATGGAGTGAGAGGGGTCCCGGCAGCTTTTCTGTTGGAGGCCAATGCCGGGACCCCTCTCACAACCTCTCTACAGAAAAGTTATCTTTCCGGGTGCTTTTCTTCTTATTCTTAGGATCTGTTTCCAGCTCACATGGCTGCTTGATTGACTATTCGGCATTCCCACTTTGCAGGATCCACTCAACTCATCACACCTACTGGTGTTCCAAGGTTTGTAATGTCCACGTTTCACCCTCGAATATCTCTAGAAGTAACGCATGATAGGATTTCAGGGTTGGCCGGTGTCCCACACTGATAAAGGTGATAGGAGTTTCAACAAGGTGATGATACAGGTGTTCCTCATTTCTCAGATCCAAGGCGCTGGTGGCTTCGTCTAATATCACGTAATCCGGCTTTGTCAGAAATACCCTCGCAAACGCCACTCTCTGCTGTTCCCCCAGTGAAAGAACTTCACTCCACTCATGGACATGGTCAAACCCTTCAAAGCGTTCCGCCAAACCCGGCAGATTGACTTTCTGGAGTACGGTCTCCAATTCCTCATCGCTGGTATTCAGGTCCACATTGGGATACATCAGTTGTTCCCGCAACGTCCCGAGAATCATATAGGGTTTCTGAGGGAGAAAGAGCATGTGTTCTAATTTTGGTCGGACGATGACACCCTGCCCCGTATCCCATAATCCGGCAATGGCTCTGAGCAGAGAGCTTTTCCCACAACCGCTCACTCCAACGATTAAGAGTCCTTCACCGTTACGAAGTTCAACAGAGAGATCCCGCAACAAAGTCCTTTGGTAATCAGGGGTTTGCAACGTCAGGTGCTCAAGGGCAAACCGGCCGTTCTCAATGGTTTCAATCGTCGTCTGGTCCGGCTGTCGATGATTGAGGTGATGGTCTGCGTTTTCCAGATATTCATGAAAGACCGATAACCGATTAATCCCGGCTGCGAAATTCGTCAGCCAATCAAATTTATCCACGATCAGGTTGAGAGAATAAAAGACGGCGGTAAAGGCCCCGATGGCTTCACTGACTTTTCCGACTTCAAACTCTCCCGCCAAGACTCGTGGGCCGACAATCACTGCCGGCAATATGAGTGGTAGGAGTTTAAACGTATTGGTATACAATCCTAAAAACATGTCCCGCCATAAAATGAGACTGCCCAGAGTCGTAAACAGATCCTCAAAGAACGATTTGGTTTTGTTGAATTCCTGTTGTTCGCCTCGATAAAACGCGATGGATTCGGCATGCTCGCGAATGCGAGCGAGGCCAAAACGAAAATTCGCTTCTTTCTTGATTTGCGCAAAATTCAACCTCACTAACACGCCTCCAAAACCCAAGATTGTGATCATGGTGCCAATGACGGCATAAAACAGAAGAAACACCACCAGTGTCGGCGAAATGGTCCAGAGCACCTGACTGAACGCCACCACTTGAAAACTCGCAAAGAGCACGATGATGAAAATTCCCATTGAGTACTGGGTGAAGGCCCGAATGTCCTCCGCAATGCGTTGATCTGGATTGTCGATATTAGTGTGAAAGCTGCCAATCTCGTAATACGCGCGATTGTGAAAATACTTGTCCAGGAAATGATGCGTTAACCATCGACGCCAGGAAAGTCCCAATAGGCTGGAAACATAGTTAAAGCCGGCAAAGAGGGGGACATACACACACATCGTGAGAAGGAAAATGCCGACTGTCTTCCAGAATCGATCGGCGTCTTGTGCCGATAACGCCGAAATTAAGTTTCCCTGTTGTGTATTTAATTCCACGCCTATGGGAGTATAGATCGCTAACAACGTGAGAATGAGCACAAGGAATGTATACCCGGTCCACCTCTCGTTGCTGATCCAATAGAGTCTTCCGATGTCCCAAAATTTCTTGAGGAATCTCAAATCAAGCTGACGCATATACCGGACTCCATTTAAAGATAGGCATGTTGTTCAAAAACAAGGAGGGGGACATACGATAACCGACCCAGCGTTGACCATTTGACTCTTTGGGCTGGTGTGATGATCCAAGAATAGTAAACGCTTGGGGGTTCATTCGTTAGACACTGTCTGCTAAAGGGGGTCAAGGAAAACCCTGCCTTCCGGAAAACCAACTATCCTGAGGGACATGAAGCATCCGGCTGAGCCAGGAGGAGCTTTTCGTTTCCGGCACCGATCCTTCGCCGTTGCTTATTATGGTGAAATCATTGCCCGGACCCGGAGATAAGACCCCATACACACCAGCCTGAGTTGGCTACAGCCCATGAATCAAAACCGTGAATTCCCTCATCTTTCCGTACAGGCTCAGCGTACACTTCTACGCAATGAATTCCGGCTTATGAGCACAGGGAGTATAACGAGGATTCCCCCATTCGGGCATTAGCATACAAAGGTTTTTTCTACACCGTACCACGGTTCTTCAGGAAGACCGCACCGATCCCTAAGGAGTAAGAGGGGAGGTGTCAGGAGTGAGCTGGGAACGAGGCGCGTTCTGCTTGTTTCTCCTCACGGGGCACCATTTGCTGTTCCTGGAACCGCCATGAGTCCGCCTAAAAGAGCTCGGCGCAGGCACGGCCGGCCATTCTTCAGCCAGACTCTTGGCATGGTTTTTCACCACGTCCTCTCACGAAAACGGAAATACATTTGCTAGACTGTTTCTCCATGGATGCCCTGTATTATCCCTTTCACCTGTGCCATGAACAGACGCTTCATCAATTGATAGAGCACTATCCACGTGTCCACTTTCGTAATTTTATGGCCCTACAGTTGACACCCTTCATGGGGACAACGGCCTTTCCTGAATGCATGGGGGATGACTATCCCGATCTTTTGGAGAAGGGAAGAATCGTGCAAGGTCATGATCTCAGTGGACCGCTAAACCCGGCAATCACTACTCTGGTCAATCAGGATTTAGCCGATCCTCTTTGGCGAACAATTTTCCATCAGGCCTTGAGGGATGATCGGCGTTTTCAGCGTGGGTTATTCCCCTTTTCCCAAGATAGCCAAGGCCGAAGTACCGTCGCCTCCGATTTGGCGGTGTTGTCGGCTTTCCAGCAGCCGGAAAGGGAGTTCGCCCCTTATACCGTCGAAACTCTTCAGGTCATGAGCCGAAGACGATTGCCTGATAATGAGAACCTCTCTTTTGAGTATGGGTTTGGCCTGATTAAAATGTCTGCGGCCCTGGTCTATAGTATTCAGCTATGCCAACAATTTGGCCTCGTCGCTGTCACCGATTCACCTTCACACCATCGTTTGCTAGAGAGAACATGTCTACGGAATACCGTTGATCTGACGAATACCTGCCTCAAGCGCGAGGGTTATTAGGGAGTATCACAGAAAAGAGGCGGAACAAGATCCATAATCACATGCACTAAGGCTATGGAGCCTGTTGATACAACATGCTTGCTACCGGGGCTCCTCATCGCGGATTCGCAGAAAGACGGGAAATCGGGGGATCCCGTTTTTAGTCAATCCTTGATGGCGAAAGGTGATCCGGCTCTTGACCGGTGGCGGACGCCTCCGTTCTTCATGATTGAGGCCGCTTCCGATAGAGAAGATCACCCCTTGATCCGTGCGCACAATGAGTGAACCGGTCTGACCGGCAAGCTGACCTTTGCCCGGCCGATACCCGATCACCGTGGCCTCCGCATCAGTGAATAATTTAAGCTTGAGCAGGTCCTGACTGCGGCCACTGGCGTACAACGCGGTTTCCCGGTGCAGCATCAACCCCTCGCCACCTTGATCAATCACCTTGTGCAACCACTTCAGCAAGTCTTCTTCACTACCGACCCGCTGTTGTTCAATGATGCGCCAATAGGGGGAGTCGCTTTCTGTCACCAAGCGATTCATCGCGATCACTCGTTGGTCAAATGTTCCGCCATGGGCAGGAAGGTCAAAGACCATCAAGCGTACGTTTTGCCACCCATCATGAGGCTGTTGTGTGCGGACAATGGACGACACTTCCTCGTATCGGCCTCGCCCCAGCCATAGTTCCCCATCCAACGGAACTGCTGGAAACCCTTTGGTAAACCATTCCGGTGCCGCAAACACCTTGCCGCCGCGCGAAATCAGATAAGTCCCATCCCAACGAGCGCGGACTCCGTCGAGTTTTTCACTGATCCGGTATTGGCTGAGATCAGGACCCTGCCGGTAGATGTCAGCCAACATCAGTTCGGGTATGGTGCCGGCTCGTGCCGCTGAAGATGGCAACAGAATGACCAGGAGGATGACCGGCAACAGGCAGCTCTGAAGTCTGCGGCCTGACCCCGACCTGCCCAAACCGTCAGACGTCCTGTTCTGACGGAGATGATCCAAGTAGGTGGTGTTCCTCATATCTTCTCTCAGGAAGAAGTGGTCTCGTCATTCTGCTATGGTGTCAATGAGCTGAATCTCTTCAGGCAATAATGCCAACTGCATAGCCTGCAGATCCTCTTGCATATGGTGCTCGCTGGTCGTTCCGGTCAACGGGAGCATTCCGATTTGCATGGCAAAGCGAAAAACAACTTGCGCAGGACTCGCCCCTAACCGTTTCGCGATGGCCCGTATGTCAGGATCGGCTACTACATCTCTGTTAGCCGTTAAGAGCGAAAACCCCTGATAAATGATGCCATGAGTCTGGCAAATCTCCCTTACCTCTCTATCCCATCCAAGCGCGGCATAACAGCGGTTCTGTACCACCATGGGTTTAATCCTCGCCTCCCCACACAGCTGGGTGAGTTGTCCGGCCGTGACATTGCTGATGCCGATCATTTTGGTTTTGCCTGATTGATAGAGCTCCTCCATGGCGGTCCACACCTCCCGATCCGATTCTCCCAATCCCGATCGTGAATACGGACCGTGCAACACATACGAGTCCACATGGTCGGTGTGCAGGTGCGTCAGCGAGCTGTCAAAGGACTGCTGAACCTGGGTCGTAAGATCGGCCGTGGCATCGTAAGGAGTTCTGTGGTCTTGCCCATTCACCGGCGTAAATTTCGTTTGCAAAAAAAGAGAGTTCCGTTTGATCCCTTGCTTATCGAGCGCCAGCAGGGCTTTACCCACCAGGTCTTCCCGGTAATGAATGAGTTGATTAGCCGTGTCGATTCCCCTAAAGCCGGAAGCCACGGCCAATTGCACCAGTTGGGCTGTGGCGCCCTCTTTCCAAGCCGTGCCATACATAAACGAGGGAATGGGGACGGTATT
>JAOUGQ010000193.1 GCA_029865515.1 Nitrospirota bacterium | reverse complement strand
CCCTGGTTTTGGATTGTGGTTTTTGATTGCCCAGCAGGTCGATAAAACTTCGGGATCGGGAGCGTTCTAGAAAATTAAATGCGTCATCGGTCCGGTTCATGGTGATCAGCAGGGTGATGATGTCACGGTACAGATCCAGTTTGTTGGTCTGGAAACTGTTTCGTAGCTCATCGATCTTCAGTGCCGCCCGCATGCCTTCCACTACCTCGACGCCTTTGGTAAACCAGGTCAACGCGTCAGGGAGCTTCCCCTCTTCCCGCAACAGTGTGGCCTTGCCGGCTGCCGCCCGCCATTCTACTTCCTTAATTCCGTATCGCTGAGAGAGTTCATATGCCCGTTCGTAATACCCAAGGGACTGGTTGGGACGCATAAGAGCCTTGTTGACATTTCCCAGTTCTAATAAGGCTTTGACCCAATTGATGACATTGTGGATGTCGGAACTGATCTGCTCGGCCTTGAGAAAATGAACTTCGGCTTCTTCCAACTGCCCCAAGGCCAGTAACGAGATGCCGATGTTGCGATAGTCATAGCCTAGGCCCCATTGGCTCTTGAGGGACTCGTCAAGGGTTTTCGCCTTTTGAAAATAGTCCAGGGCGGTGCCGTGGTCGCCTCGTTGCCGGTAGATCAATCCAAGGTTGTTCAGCGAAGAGGCTAACTCGGTTTGGATGTTGGCAGACTGACTGAGCGTGACGGCGTCGTGTAAATGTAAGAGTCCTTTGTCGGTGTCATTGAGTGTCCAGTAAATCAACCCGCGGGTATTTTTCACCATAATGCGCAATTGGGGGTCATTGGCGGCTTCGGCTTTTTTATCGGCCTGGGTGAGTAATTGAAAGGCCGTTTGATAGTTCCCCTGGAACCAGGCCACATTGGCGAGGTAGAGATCGCCTGTTGCCAGGAGCATGGGATCATCCAATTCCTTCGCAAGAGCGAGGGCCTGGTGGTAGTGGTCAGCGGCCTGGTCGAACAGGCCGACTTTTTCAAAGGTCAATCCCACTTCATACAGCACTTCGGCTTCTCCCTGCGGATCTTTTTGCTCCTGGTACAGCTTGAGTGCGGCCAGGAAGTTTTCCCGGGCTTTCTCATACCGGCCCAATCGAAGGTAATAAATACGGCCGATTCGCCGGTATTGAAATGCCGTGTGCCCCATTTCCCCGATTTCCTGGTACAGGGAAAATGACTGGTTGAATTGTTCCAGGGCTTCCGTATAGGCCCCCATGTTTTCGCGCACGATCCCTAATGTGGCCATGCCTTCCGCGAGACGATCAAGTTCTTCACCTTGTTCCCAAATCTGGTTGGCGTGTTCCAGGTGCTTCACGGCAATGTCAAAGTGTTCCAGACGGGAATGCAGGATGCCTAAACGATATTCGGCCTCGGCCCGCTCGCTGGCAGGGGTCTCCGGTGTGAGTGAATCCAGCAGTTTCTGCTGAAAGAAAATGCCCTTGTCGTAATTGTTGACTTCAAAGGCGGTTTCCACGGCCAGAGTGGTGAGTTCTTTGAAGTCCTTTCGCTTTTGAGCATGCTCGATGAGCGCGAGCGCATGTTCGATGTGCACGAGGGAGGCAGGAAAGCCCTTGGTTTCAAATGCGTGAATGGCGTCCGCCACTTCCTGGTCGTAAATGGAGGCGGCATATTCCTGCCGTTCGTCGGCACCCATGCCTGCGAATCCATAATGGCGGAAAGGATATTTCGCTGTGTCCGATCCCCAGATATCCTGCGAGGCGGCCATCACAGCTTCATCGGGAGGAAGCATGTTGAGATGGGTCAGATAGTGGTTCAGAAATTCGGTGGCGGTTTGAGGATCAAGCGGTGTTTGGCTCACGACGACATGGGGAAACCCGGCGCGAAGCAGAGAGGAAATGAGCACCCATGGGGAAGTCGAGGAGGACGGGAAGCCCCCCAGCAGCAGAATCGAATGATGCTGCATGCCGGCAAAATCGAGCACAGAAACAAATTCTCGAACGTTCTGAGCTTCCTGCACTTCAAAGGCGAACGTATCCGGAGGTTGGAGAAACACGGCAATGTTAGTTTGGGCTGCCAGGGGATGATCGTGATCCGCTCTTCCGTTAAACGGTTGGAGCACGAAGGGAATGTCTCCTGTGGTTGAAGGGATTGAAGGGTGAAAGGTGCTTGGGGTAGTGATAGCAGAAAAAAAGAGGCTGCGCTGATGATAGCCATTCAGGAAGTCATAGAAGTTGCTGACCCAAGTGAGCGGTTTTTGAGCGAGAGCCAGTGAAGGGAGGGAGGACTCCAGTTCTTGAGGCATCGAGACATAGGCGGACGCCGCTTGTCCCAACCGCCTGTGAAATTCATCATCCCCGGTGATCCCTTTGTCGCTCACGACCAGCGGACTGTAATGGAGCGTATCCCCGTTATGCACGAAGCCATGATAGCCTTGTAGCCCTTTGACAATTTTCAAGTAGGGATGTTGCGCGTCGACTCCTAAAAATAACAGCTCCCTGGTCGGAGGATACGCCCAGAAGGAAGGGGTGGCCCATGGATATTCTTCAAAAAGGGCATACAGCGTGTCCTGGAGGGCAGAAGCGGCTTCTTCAATGGCGGTGATGTCACCCTGGTTTCTGGCTTGGCGGAGTGTTCCGAGTAACGATTTCAATTCCGGTTCATAGTCTCCCAGGCCTTTGAGAAAAAAGTCCTCTCCCAGTGCTTCGTAGAGGGCGCTGGTCATTTGCCGGATGCTCAGTTGCTCGGCCACGGTAAAGGCGTCGTCCGTCCGGCCGTCAGCGATGAATTGGTCGACCGACAGACGGGTCAGACGTTCGTAGGCGGGCCAGGTGTTGGGCAGTCCTGTTGGAGGATCGGTTTGTGCCGGGAAACGAAGGACGGTCTCAACGGATTTTGTGAGGAATTGTTTCCGCGTGGAAGGATCCGTTGCTTCCTCTGCCTGAGACAAAAACCACAGCCAGCTATTGGGTGGTTGCCGGTCTTCCACCAGTTTGAGCAGGTCTTCCTGAATGCGGCGATAGACCTGAGGTTGATCCGCCGTTCGTGCTAACTCGGCCTGGTTCAACTTCACCAGAAATTGAGCGGGGAGCCGTTGGCTCTCGGAGAACAGGGCTGGTTTGTCCAGGAGCAATTCAGCTTTCTGGTAATAGGACCACGGAAGGGTCGAATAGGTAAACTGCTCATGCATGCGTTGGACGGCTTCCGCCGGCTTCAAGTTTGCGTCCAGGGAAGGTGCCGGGAGAAGCGAAAGGAGCAAAGCCGTGTTGGTGAGTGTGAAAAACAGATTGCGATCTTCGTAGTTCCGCTGCTGGAGATCCTGAATGGTTGAGGTGATCCCCTCCACCAGACTCAGGTCAGGCGTTTGACCCTGTAGGATGTTTTCTACGGCCAGTTGAGAAAGGTTATAGACGTTGACACTGGTCCCGAACGGCATATTCAACGTTCGGGTGTAATTCAAGGATTGGCGAAAGGACTCCATGGCCTGGTCAGGTTCACCTAATTGGTGAGACAGGACTCCCAGCCGGTTCAGGACAATGGCTTTTTCGGTCAGGGCTGCGGCATTCTGATTAGCCGGAGACACCTGGTTGAGCAGAGCCAATTTTTTGCGATAAAAATCCCTGGCGGGTCCGGCTTCGTCTAATTGTTCATAGGTGCTGGCGATGTAACTGAACATGAGCTTTTGTTCGCCCATCAGGTCGAATCCGCTGGCAGCTTGAGACCCGCCTTCACTGAGTGCCACACTGACATTGAACAGTCCTTGTCCCTTCGCAAGGGTTTTCCCGCCGCCCGTTGTGAGATGGTCCAGACTGGTAAAGTAACTGCCCAAGGCCTGTTTGAGTTCATCCCGTCCACCGGTTTCGCTGGTGCGGCTCAGGTTGAACAGGTTGACCCCGATATTTCTCTGGAGAAGAGTGACGTTTTGTTCCTGCCCCAGCTCACGGTTGAGATCCAGGGCTTTGGTGAAGGCGTCAATGGCTTTGGCAAATTGTCCGATGTCCTGATGGGACAGTCCGATGCGTTCAAGGATTTCAGCTTTGAGACCCGGCTGTTCGGCAGGAACGTTGCGCAAGGCCAATTGATATTGCACCAGCGATTCCTCGGTGCGTCCGGATTTAAAACAGGCCTCACCATAATTTTTGCGATAGAGGAATTCGGTGATGGTCTCGCCGGTCGGAGCGAATTGCTCTTCACGCTGCCGGTAATGCCGATACGCTTCGCGGAAATTCGAGAGAGCCAGATAGGTGTTCCCCAAATTCAAGAGCAGTTGCGATTCCACCTCCGGGAAGCGGCCGGGGTCGTTGATCTCCAGGGCGATGCGATATTCCTGCTCGGCTTTCTCAAGGTACCCTTTCTTGCCTGATGTCCGTTCGGATTGTTCGTAGGCCCACCCCAGTGTTTGATGGACATACCCGATGGCGGGATCTTTTTCCATGGCCCGTTGGAGGAGACGAATCACCAGGGGCAGGTCTGGCGGCTCCGCATAGGACAACGCCAAGGCCTGGCCATATTGATACACCGCGTGATCAGGATGTGTGTTGACCAAGTCGGCATACCAGGCCTGGACCTCCGGAGCTTCCTTGAGCATGGCTTTTGTTTCGATATACGCCCGGTGGGCTTCCACGGATTCGGGATATTGGTCGATGAGGTGTTTGAGAGATTTGGCGGCAATGCGGGTCTCCCCCACCTTCCGGTCTTTGAGGGCTTTTTTGACCAGTTGCAAAATGAGAAGGCTCTTGGCCTCTTCGAGTTCGGTCTGATTTTCTCCGGTGAATTGACCTAACGCGGCATAAGTATCCGCGGCTTCCTGGTACCGTTCGGATCCGGAAAGAATCGCGGCCTTTTTTCCATAGGCTTGGATGACGAGTTCGTTGGGTAGGTCAGGAGCCGAGACGATGAAATCCAGGGTTTCCAGAGCGGACAGTTGTTCTCCCTGTTCGTAATGGAGGTCGGCGATGGTGAGTCGAGTGGTGGCGATCAATACGGGAAGGTCAGGGTGCCGGGGGATCAACGTGTTTAACGCCGTTAAGCGATCTTGAGAGGTCTCTCCCTGCCGGGAAAGAACAATGACCTTTTGAATGGCACGTTTGCCCCAGGAAGAGCGCTCGCCGAATAAGTGAATGACGTCCACGAATACGCGAATCACATTGGGGGCGTCTCCCAGAATCCGGTAGGCTTCGCCTCTGGTGAAAAGTCCCTTGGCTCGAATCTCCTTATTTTGCACCTCATCGACTTTGACCAGGTAATCCAAGGCCGTGAGGGGATCTTCTGAAAAGAGGTAAAGCCGCCCGGCCTCAATCAGGGCTTGACCGTACACCTCATCCATGTCCCGGTGTTCTTGCCCGATGGCCATCAGCTCGGAAGCACCCGTTGTCACTAACCGGCGTCTCGCCGCGGAGCTGACGCTCTGGGCCTGCTCCTGGATACGCAGGACGATCATGTGAATTCGTGCCAACGCTCCGATCCGGCCGGATTGCTGTGCGTAAGGCTCCAATGACTCCCGGGCCGCAAGAAAATTCCCTTCCAGTGTCTGTGCCTCAGCGAGAGAAAAATCAAATTCCGCTCGTGCTTCAGGATGTTGTTGGGCCAACAGATTGTGAGAAATGTTGGTCAGGACGAGGAGCGCCAGGTCCAGCTGGCCATGATCCTGATACGAGGCGGCCAATGATTTGGCCTGATCGAGGTTCGCATAGTCTTTGAGGAACGCGGGAATATCGATCCGGAAAATATCGCCGGCTATCAGGTCGGCGTAATACAGCAAATCTCCCGACACGGCAGGATAGACATGAAATTGGTGGACCGGAGTGATCCGATAAAGAGCTTCGAGTTGATGCTGCCGGGGGTCCCATTGTTTCATCCAGATGGACGATTCGTCATCGGTATCGATCAGCCCATCGCCGTTGGTATCCCGTTCATATCGGGTAAAAAAAAGCGGGTGATTCGTGGTGACCGTGGAAGGATGGTGATCCAAAGCGGGCCAGAGATCGAGAACTTTTCCGTCATCGTCCAATGAAGTTGAGCGGTTCTCCTGAAGGTTCATCAGGGTCAGATGTTGGCCA
>JAOUGQ010000192.1 GCA_029865515.1 Nitrospirota bacterium | reverse complement strand
TCATAGATTCAGGAATTGCGGTTTTTTCTTCGGTATGATACAGAGCGTCAAAAGGAATACCATGGCTCACCAGCCACTGTAGAGTTTGAGGACGTGAATGAGGGCGCCGGGCCGTCACAATGACAATGCGATAGCGGCTATGAATGATGGCCAAGGCCTGTTTCGCCCCTGGGAAAAGCGGCAAGCGTGGAATGGACTCCTCGTGAAACCGGGAAAAAATTTCCTCAATGAGCTCACGTTCTAATTGGCTCGTATCCAACCCTCCGGCACTGCCATACAGCCCCACAGGCCAGGGTGTTCCGGTCAGTTCCTGAAACAACCGCTGCACTTCCTGTTCCGCACGACCTAAAACATTATCAATATCAACGGCAAAACATGGTCGATTCATTGAAGGCACACCATCCCTTCCTTTTGCATTTTCGCCAGCATTTCAGGGAGAAGTCATGAAGAGAGAGGAGCTTGTCCCCACCTAATTCTTACCATAGGGATATTCGAGCCAAAGAATCAAGCATGGCGCTCAGCCCTCTTCTCGCCAGAGATCCACGGTGGGCAAGCATCGGTTTTTGAAAATAAGAAGGATTATGGGGATAACCTGGCAGCAAGAGGCTGGTCGTTGAAATGGCTTCGAAGAGGCCGATGGGTTAAGGCAAGATAAGCCTTTTTGATGGATCGCACCGGCGTGACTTCCATCATAAAGGGAGTTTCCCAATCGCCGTCAGCCACATCCGGCTCCTCTGGAATTAACACCCTTCGATAGTGTTGTTCATGGGCAGCCAAAATCTTTAACGGCACCCCGCCCACGGTTCCTACATGTCCGTCCGGCGTCACTGTGCCGGTCAACACGGTCTCCTCATCCACAGGCTCATTTTTAGCAAGCGCAATGACATTCAGAGCCGCCATGGCCGATAAACTTTCTCCGTACAGGGTCACCCCCGGATACGGCAGAATAAACCGGACCGTCCAGGAATCAGAATTGAGGCCAGCAGCCTCTACAACCCGATCGAGAGCCTCTTTGACCGATTGTTGCGCATACGGTGAAAACTTCCCCGGCATGGTGAGAAATTGGATGAACAAGCCGTCGTGATCCTGTCGTTGGAGAAATTCCAATTGAATTTCCGCAACAATGCCAACCTGCTCAGACTGTTCGTTCATCGTGGTTCCGAGAATAGGAATAGCCGCCCGAATATGCTTAAGCGGCGAGTCCCCTCCGGGCGCAGCATGCCCCCAGGAAGGAAACCCCCACGACACGAACATCGAGAAGAATAGGGCCCCGGTGAAGACCCAAGAGGTCGAGATCGCACATCTTTGTTGAATTTCCGCCGGACCAGAAAGGGATGATACGAGAAACCACCTGCGAAGCGATGCCTGACATCCAACCATCGTCATCCTCCTTGAATGCTGTCTGTTTCCTTTCGGCCAGCCGAGGAGGGAACTTAAGCATCAGGAGGATGTACACAATGCCTCGCGGTAATTTGCTATGCCATGACACCATGTCGCTCCACCAACATCCTTTTCGTCAGGTAACATAAAGAACGGCCGCGAGAACACCGAGGAGGAGACCAGCAACTCCCCACGATAGAAGACAGAACGATCATTCCTGGAACTCATCGTCGTTAAACCGATGGCCATCAAACGAATTCCAACGACATCCGTTCAAGTGGGCATGTACCTCTGTGGGATCGACCGCTCATGGCTGGATACCCCCTTCCTCATGCATCGGTTTCTCATCAAATCTTCTGCCGATATTGCCAAATTACAACAATGCGGAATTCAGGAAATCACAATTGATACGAGTCGTGGACTTGATGTGCCATCTGAGCCCGAACCGCCCCACAAACAGGACGATAACTTCACTCCTGCGCCAGATCCATCGGCAACCATTCCTTCAGTGGCACAAGAGGTCGAACGCCTTCAAAAGCTTCCATCTACCGTGCAGGGAAAATCCCTCTCCGGGGAACTCAACTCTATGAAACACGCACGGCAATACATGCTCGAAAGCGTGCAGGATATCCTCCAAACACTGGCGAAAACTGGAGGAATGGCCATTGATCAGGTTCATCACGTCACCCAATCCATCATGGCTGACACGCTCGGGCATGAAGAAGCCTGTATCACAATGATCCGGACCAGAGATTTTTCGCCGGTCTTGTTCGATCACGCGCTCGCGGTGAGTACATTAGCCGTCCTACTGGGCCGAGCTGTGGAATTAGAGGAAACGCAGTTACGACACCTGGCAACCGCCGGCCTGCTCCATGATGCCGGGCTCTTAAAAATCCCACAAACGCTTCACCGGCCCCTTAACCAATTATCGGACTCCGAATTAGGGGTGTATCACACCCATCCACGACGGGGGGTTGAAATGTTGACCAGACAGTCAACTCTCGCGAACGAGGTTGAGACGTTGATTCGCGAACATCATGTTGCGCTGGATGGCTCTGGATATCCTACCAACATTGATCCAGCGAAGATTCAAACACCCAGCCGCATTCTTCGAATTGTCGACGAGTATGATGAACTCTTGAGTGGTCACCAAACGGGAAATTCCATGTCGATCCGAGTCACTCTCCAAACCTTATATCAACAAGGGAAGAAAGGTCTGTTGGATGGGGAGTTGGTAGCGACCTTCATTAATTTGATTGGAATCTACCCCACCTATGCCCTGGTGGAATTAAGCACGGGGGAACGTGGAATCGTCACGGCCAACTCCCGGGACAACCTGCTTCACCCAACCATTCTCCTCATCCAGGATGCGGCCCATCAACCCTTGAATGACCCGATTCCCTTCAACTTTTCGGTGCTGTCTGCTAAGGGGCTACGGCCGGAGATCGTGCAAGTCCTGCCTCCCGAACAAGTCGGTATTGGGCTGGATTCCGCCCTTAAAGACTGGATGACCTTGTAATCATCCTTCATCTCTGTCAGGTTGAAAAAACCCTATCAGCCCAAACACACCCCGTAATCGGGAGCGAAAGTGTGATCGCATAATCGCCGGAAATCCGGATATCGATCTCCATGGAGCATCTTCCAAAAATCCCTCTTATCCTTGCCTAACATTCCAAAAGGCAGACGTAATTCACCTGACGCTTTGTGGCCTGCAACACCCTCAAACAATTTGTGGTCAAACCACCCCGGAAGAACAGCTCCGCGGCAATATCCAACTGCAAGGATCATCATGCTCAAGCAAAGCCACGAATGAGACATCCAGCAAGTTTCAAAAAGGGATGACGATAAAGGCAGAGTCATCAGACAACCGTTTAGCCCCGCAGCATCGGCGGAACGGAGGAGGACTCAGCCATGAAACAGATACTCCAACATCCGACAACAAGACTTTGGTGTCTCGTAGGCCTCACAGGAATGGCCCTCTCAGCCGCTATCTTCCTGGGAGAGGGACAAGCCCGAACGCTGACTACCCCTCCACCCATTGAATCCGTCAGGGCTCAAGACACATACTCCACCCGGACCTTGTCCAAGTCATCCCTTTTAGAAAAAAATCAGATCTCCCCAACGACGAAACCTTCCCATCACCCTGAGGCGGTCACCCAGGAGATGAACAACGAAGAACAACCTAAGAAGAAAAGACTCGGATTAGCGATCTTATTTCTCGGGATGTTGGCAGAAAAAAGCTGAACGACTTTATCAGCGTCAAAAAACGGCTCCGCGACCTGACCATGTGACATTTCGCCGGGTGAGAAAAATGTCCAGGATGAAGGTCAGGATCCGACAAATGTTTACAACAAAGGCGGATTTGAATCAGTCGTCATGAACGTCGGCGACAACTCTTCTAAAGCCAATAACAAGGCATGCGTCCCGGAGCGGCCATGACCATGGGATTGAACCGCAAGATAGAGCGTTCGAACAAGAGTCAATCCCGGCAGAAGTAACCCCATTCGATTGGCTTCCTCCAAGGCGACCCCCATATCCTTAATAAAATGCTCCACAAAAAATCCTGGCTTAAAGTCCCGTTTTAGCATCCGGGGCGCCAAGTGTTCCAAGGTCCAACATCCAGCGGCCCCGCTTCGAATAGACTGTAACATTGTTTCCCCATCCAGCCCGGCTTGGCGGGCATAGAGCAAGGCTTCACACACCCCGATCATCGTCCCAGCAATCGTGATTTGATTGCACAATTTGGCATGCTGACCGCATCCTGCCGGACCTTGATATACCAGGGTTTTACCAAAAACTGATAAGATGGGCCTGACCGCTTCAAACACCGTGGACTCGCCACCAACCATAATGGACAAAGTGCCATTCCGTGCCCCCACATCCCCGCCCGACACCGGGGCATCGAGCACAAAAGCCCCATTACCGAAAGCCACACTCGACAATTCACGCGCCAACGTGGGTTCAGAAGTGGTGAAGTCCACAAAGACCTGACCCGCACGAGCCTGAGCCACCACCCCGTCTGGCTGGAGATATATCGCACGAACATCCTGGGGAAATCCCACCATTGTACAGATCACATCGGTCTCGGATGCTAAAGCAGCAGGACTGTCGGCCCACCGAGCGCCTTGCTCCAATAACGGCTGAGCCTTCGACCGGGTGCGGGTAAAAACTGTTAAGGCATACCCCGCAAGAAGAAGGTGTTCGCACATCGGTGCGCCCATCACTCCTGTGCCGATCCAGCCAATACGAACCGGCGAGGGAAGGGAAAAATAAGGGATCGCATTGGAAGAGGCACTCATGAAAACTTTTGTGCGTCTATCGTTAATCAGCAGCAGGCTGTTGTTGTGTCAAACAATGAATCGTGCCGAACCCCCAGACCAGGTCCACCGCATGAATACCGACTACGGTTCGATCAGGAAACAGTTCGGACACAATCCCCAAGGCCACCCGATCTTGAGGATCATTAAACGTGGGAACCAGGACAGCCGAATTGCCAATATAAAAATTGGCATAACTGGCAGGCAGCCGGCGTCCTTCAAAGTACAGCGGGCCGGGCATGGGTAAGGGCACCACCAATAATTTTCTTCCGTCTTCCGCCCGCATGCCCTGAAGCCGCTCCATATTCTCAGCCAAGGGACGATAGTTCTCATCGGCTGGATTCGATTCCTGACACAGAACTACCGTATAAGGATCTACGAACCGGCACACATCATCCACATGCCCATGCGTGTCGTCACCGGCAATCCCTTTTCCCAGCCATAGCACTTGCGTAATCCCTAAGTGGGCACGAAAGACGTCTTCATAATCCTGTCGAAAAAAGCCGGGATTCCGCACCTGTACCTGTTCATCCAGCAAACATTCTTCCGTGGTCAACAAGGTCCCTTGCCCGTTCACGTCGATGGCACCACCCTCAAGAACAACCTCCTGTTGATTTCGTGCAATGGAGACAACTGGAATCTTGATTTTCTGGCCTAACCGAACCGGGATCCGATCATCCAATTGCCAATCCCTATACTTGGCCCAAGCGGTAAAGCGAAAACGGGCAATGGCCACCTGAGCATCAGGCTGATCCCGTTTCACGAAAATGGGAGCAAAGTCCCGTGCCCACCCCCGGTTAGTCGGAATTCGAAAAAACTGGATACGGGTCATATCCACCCCAACTTTGTCCAACACCCGCCGGGCCTTCAATTCATGCTCTTTGTCATTCACGAGAATGCGCACAGTTTCTCCGCCAGAGAGCTTCCGAACCATTTCCCCATACACCCAATGAATAACTCCCATTTTCCCCGGCCAATCATTCGTATTATGGGGCCATCCCAGCCAAGTGGCCTCATGCAGCTCCCACTCCGCCGGCATCCGAAAATCCTCCAAGGCCCTAGTACTTCTTTCTTCAATCCCAGCCATCTCACCAAGACCTTCCGCTAATAAGTAGCCGCAATTTAAAAAAAATCCCCTCCTTTGTAAGGAGGAGGTGGGGAGGAAGAATCATCAGATATTCTAGAACCAATGGACAAAGAAGCACTGGTTCGCGGATCATCAATGCCCTGACTTTCTTATTCATCCAACAACCGTTTCGTAATCCCCTCATAGGCGTCGATGCGACGGTCGCGGAGGAAAGGCCAGTTACGGCGGACCTCTTCAATCCGCTTGAGA
>JAOUGQ010000191.1 GCA_029865515.1 Nitrospirota bacterium | reverse complement strand
ACGAATTTATACTTAATTATTTAAGCGTAGCATAAAGAACGAAAAATTTAGGGGATTTAGTGAGATGCGTTGCCTATTAAGCCATGTGGGCTTTTAACGGGGGCAAGAGAAAATACTGAATTTCCCTGGGGGAACGTACCCTGTTCTAGGGCCAGCGGAAATGAACCGTGCTCGTTTTTTTCGCCGCTATGTTTATGGTTTTTTCTAGTGTTGTTCCACTCGAATCGGTTGCTTTTATCACATATTTACCTGCAGGAAGGTTGAGGAACAACCATGGGCCCTGCACCTCTTCGCCTGGAATCGAGATGAGGTTCGTCCCATCCTTCTGTAACACTTCAATGGCCACACTGGTTAAAAATGCCCGTTTGCCCTTTACGAAGATCAGCTTCAGCGGATAAGGGGGGTAGGGGAGACTCCGTTCTTCCTTCCCAAGCCCGGCACTAAAATATTGAATATTATTCTGCTCGTAGAGAGGGAATTTGAGGTTTTTGGGGAAACTTTCACCTGGCAGGGGAATTTCTAAGAACTTGGAGAGATGTTCAGAAGCTTCACCAGCGGCGGCCCACGATGGAGTTGAAAGGGTAACCCACTGGAGGATCATCAAAATACCCGCCCCTAGACCTAGAATGGCAAAGAAGCGTCCATTTGCCCTTCCGAAGTTTTTTTGCCTTGCTGTTGTTGATCCAGTGGTGATGGCGTTTCTTTCTCTCACGGCGTGTACCTCTCCTTTCCTATGAATCTGATTTATTCGCTGATGGGACACGTTCTCATATTAGCAATTTACGTTTAGGTAAAAATAGCCCAAATATTCCTATGGCCAAGATCCAGGCCCAAGAAATGAGAGGTATGTGGAATTCATCAATAGCCTCTCCAGGGGGATTGGATTTCCCTTTCAATCCAGACAATCAGGGAGCTTGTTCCTCAAATTAGGACGAGGGAGGCAGCTTATCAGGATAGGGGTCCATGTGCTGAGGCAACCTTGACATCTGTTCTACGGTTTTGAGGTCCATGATTTCTTTTTTCGTATTGATCCCGAGTGATTTGAATTTTCTAGCGGTGGGTAATATCCGGTTTTCCAATGAGGTGACAGTGGCATTGTAGGACTCTACCGCCCGCCCCAAAGCTTGTCCGACTTTGGAGAAATGTTCCGCCATGGTGCTCAGGCGATCGGCGAGTTCTTGTCCGAGAGCGCTAATCCGTTGAGCGCCTTCCGCGACTTGTTCCTGGCGCCAGCCATAGGCAATGGCACGCAAAAGTGCGATAAACGTGGTGGGCGTGGCGATGACCACCTTTTTCGTCAATGCCGATTCAACGAGTGAGGGATCACGTTCAGCGGCAGCAGCTAAGAACGAATCATTAGGGATAAACAAGACCACAAATTCCGGAGCTGCGGGAAATTGATCCCAATATTCCTTTGAGGCTAGTTGACTGATATGGCGTTTCACCTGGCCCAGGTGCCGATTGAGGGCGGCTTCCCGATCCTCGTCTGTTTGGGCCTCCAGACTTTCTAGAAAGGCGCTGAGCGGCACTTTGGAATCGACGACCACGTCTCTCCCTGCCGGAAGTTTCACGATCATATCCGGACGCAGTCGTCCCGTATCGGTGGAGACGCTTTCCTGTTCAAAAAAATCGCAGTTTGCGGACATGCCTGCCAATTCGGCGGTTTTGCGAAGCGCGATTTCTCCCCAGCGTCCTCGAACTTGCGGAGATCGTAAGGCATTGACCAATTTCGATGTTTCAGTTTGGAGTGTGGCCTGGGCTGACGCCAATTGTCGCAATTGTTCGCCCACTGCACTGAGTTCACGGAGCCGTTTGTCTTCTAATTCTTTGGATTCTTTTTGATAGGTGCGCAGGGATTCTGTGAGGGGATGCAACAACGATTCAAGGGAAGTGTGGCGTTGATCAAATGCGACCGCAGCTTCGTCCTTGAGCGCTTTAAATTTTTCCTCGGCCAAGGTCAGAAATCCCTTATTGTTGCCCGCCAGAGCTTCCGAGGCCAGGGATCGAAAGGTATCGGCCAAGGTGCTTTTGGCTTCCTCCAACAAGACACGTTGTTCGGCTAAATGCTGTTGAGCGTCCTGGAGTTTTGTTTCAGCCGACACTTTAGCCACTTCCATTAAACGAAATTCTTGATGGAATTGTTCACGTTCCTGGTGGAGGGCCGCTAATTGGGTACGAAGTTCTCCTGCCTGGGCTTTGGCCGAAGCGAGTTGAGTGTCGGCATCGTGCAAGGCTTGTATCTTTCCCCCTCGATGGAAAATGGAGCTTATGGCCCAGGCCATGGCTGCTCCGACCAGGAAGCCGGCCAGAATAATCCAGAATACTTGGGAGTCGAGAGGGAAGGTCATACCTGAGAAGAAATTACAACACTCGGCAGAAAATGTTCCTTACATTCTGTAGACTGGCAAAAGATCATTGGCCTTTTCAACTCTCGGCCCATAAGCGGGCGAGTAAGAGGGCAAAATTTGCGGCCAAGGTGAGGCCGATCCGGGAAGAAATTTCGCTCGCTTCGATAGACGCATTCCTCATTCTTGGGTACAGTACTATCATGTTCACGGAAACGGAGTCTGAGTCACCAAGGTGCAGAGCTAAGGATAGCAAATATGGATAAAAAATATCGGGTGTCCATTTGGTATTTCATTATCGCGTTCTGGGGGCTCATTATTCTTCAGGAAATGTATTTTGCAGCCCAACATATGGATGAAGTGCCATACAGCCAATTTAAAGCCTGGGTTCAGGAGGATAAGGTCGCCGAGATCTCCATTACGGACAAAGTCATTCACGGAAAGTTGAAGACAGAAAAAGAAAAGGCAACTCCCCAATGGTTTCAGACGGTACGTGTGGATGATCCGGATTTAGTGAGACTGTTGGAAGAGAAACATGTGGAATTTGCCGGAGTGATCGTCAGCACGCTCTGGAAAGACGTGGCATCCTGGGTTGTCCCTATTTTAGTCTTTGCCGGGATCTGGTTTTGGCTTCTCCGGAAGATGGGGCAAGGAGCGGGGGGCGGCTTTATGCGAATCGGGAAATCCAAAGCCAAAGTGTATATTGAAAGCGATATCAAGACTCGCATGGATGATGTGGCTGGAGTCGATGAGGCCAAAGTGGAACTCATGGAAGTCGTGGAATTCTTGAAGACCCCGGAAAAGTTCACCAGAATTGGAGGACGAATCCCCAAAGGAGTACTCCTGGTCGGGCCGCCGGGCACCGGGAAAACTATGCTGGCGAAAGCCATTGCAGGGGAAGCGGGGGTACCGTTTTTTTCCATTAGCGGGTCGGAATTTGTGGAAATGTTTGTAGGAGTGGGAGCGGCCCGTGTGCGGGATTTGTTTGAACAAGCGACGGTCAAAGCCCCGTGTATCATTTTTATCGATGAATTGGATGCATTGGGGAAAGCCCGGGGAGCTGGGCCCATGATGCATGAGGAGCGGGAGCAAACGCTGAATCAACTCTTGGTGGAGATGGACGGGTTTGATCCTCGGGTGGGGGTCATTATTTTGGCCGCCACCAATCGTCCTGAAATTCTGGATCAAGCGTTGCTGCGCGCGGGCCGTTTTGATCGACAGGTGCTCGTTGATCGACCGGACCGGCCCGGACGGACGGCGATTTTGGCCATTCATGCTAAGGCCATCAAGCTGGCTCCTGACGTCGATTTAGACAAAATCGCCGCGATGACACCGGGAATGGTTGGGGCCGATTTAGCCAATGTGGTGAATGAGGCCGCCCTCTTAGCCATTCGACGAAATCGGGAGACTGCGGAACACCGGGATTTTGAGGAAGCCGTGGAACGGGTGATTGCCGGCCTGGAAAAGCGAAACCGTGTACTCAGCAAGGAAGAACGCAAGAGAGTGGCCCATCATGAGGTGGGTCATGCGTTGGTGGCGATGTCATTGCCCGGGTCGGACCCCGTCCAGAAAATCTCGATTATTCCCAGGGGCATTGCGGCGTTGGGTTACACGCTTCAGTTACCGATTGAAGACCGGTATTTACTCACACGGACGGAGTTGGAAAATCGTATTGCCGTGTTGTTAGGCGGGCGCATGGCGGAGGAGTTGGTGTTTGGAGAAGCTTCGACGGGAGCGGCGGATGATTTGCAAAAAGCCACCACGATCGCCAAGCGGATGGTCAAAGATTATGGCATGAGTGACAAGTTGGGAACGGTGGCGTTGGATGAATCCGTGCAGCCGACCTTTTTGAAAAATATGGAGGCACATGCCACTCCGACTTATTCCGAGCACACCGCGCAACAAGTCGATCAGGAAGTGCGCCGCCTTATCGAGGAGCAAGGGAATCGCGCACGGGAGCTCCTGACAAGGCTTCGTCCGGTCTTGTTGATTGGGGCCGAAAATTTGTTGAAGGCGGAAGTGATGACAGGTGAAGAGTTAAAGGCCCTTCTCCACACGAAGCAGGAAGAACCTATTCCAAGTTAATCTCACCTGACAATCTTTCAAGCGAACATCCTCTTTACCTGGTTGCAGGCCGATTCGTGCCTCTCCTTTAACCACATGACTTTTCGGGTACCCCTTGGAGTGTGTATCTCTTGGAAGGCCTTCGGGCGGTGGAAACCGTTACCACAATGCTTAGCAAACGAAATGGAGAAGGACAAGAAAAGGGGTTGTGAGTCATTTTCGAACGGGTCAACCTCCCCTGCTGGTGACGTATTGCATCTTGTGGAAAACAATGGGATCTGATCTATATAAATCCAGCTTAAAAATGCCCTGCTCTTTCAGCTGTCCCTTCTTTGAAAGAAGTATTTCTTTTAGGAGGTCACTCTCAATCCTTTCTCCGGTAAGAGCGAAGGGAATTTGATAGGTACATGTTGACCGTGATTTTGCTTTAACTCAATCCGAAAATTTTGTATTTACGAATCGGGGAGGATGTAGAAGAGACAATCGCTTTTGGCGATCTCTGCGTTTGTTGTGACCATCATGAGTCGGCTGGGATGAGCCAAGCGCAGTTCGCCGTCCTGCACGGCGAAGAATGCGGAGTTGAGGTTTTGCCCCATCGCATTTTTTGTCCACAGCACGTCCAATCCCCGTGTCCCGACCCACCCCAGCGTTTCCTGCCGGGACCACAATCCAAAATTTAATCGATCTACATCGGGAGGAAGGGTAAGATCCACACCCGGAACCGGGGCATGGCTGTAGGCCACGGTGGCGTCTTTCTGGAGTTCCACGCGAATGGGATGCTGGACGACCGTCACCGGGGATGAGAAATCAGAGAAATCTTTGGCCAGGACATACCGCGTGAATCCGCGAAAGGCCAGTTCATCGGCCCGTGGATCATTCGCCCCTCCCGCTTCAATGGTGACCGTCGGCCAGTCATACTCCGTCGCTTCCATCAAGGTGCCTAACCGCAAGTCGGTGACGACGAGATGGTCACAAAAAATCCCGGTCAACCGTTCCTGGATATCCCGGTTCAGCGTGGAGACTCCGTACGCGGGACTTCGGCCAGAGGTGTTATGCAAATCAATCAAGGCCTCGGGTTGTGCGTGCTGCAGTTCTTGAAGCATGGCTTGGGCCATGATCCCTTCCGGCCCCTCAAACGGTGATCGAAAGCACCGATTCAGATCTTTCCCTTCTGGGGCGCATCGATGAGAAAACAGGGGCTCGGTCAAGGCCGCTCTGATAGCCCCAATAAAACAGAGCACATTGACTTGCGGTTGTTGGCCCTCCCTGATCCACCGGTGAATGGCCCGTACGCCTGAGGGTTCATTGCCGTGCAATAAGGTACTGACGGCTCGCGTGCGCGTGGCATCCAGTCCCGGAAGCCACACAAAGGTGGGTTCACCCAATTTTACTAGAAAATCCTCGACCGTCTGCCCCACGTCTTGTGGCGTGGGCGCCTCCCACCTGGGTATGGGCCGTGTGGGGGTCATTCGGCGTTCAGACTCCATTGTGAAACGGGTGCGCCAGTGTGCGAGGCTCGAAGATAGTCTTCCAACATACCAGTCAGGGCCGTTGGACGCTCATATCCCCGGCTCTCATATTGTTCCAAGCGATGGAGCTGCCAACGGGCCCCGTTCATGCGGGCCTCCA